>JBAYMI010000253.1:0-4045 GCA_041663625.1 Methanoregula sp. | reverse complement strand
GGCCCGTATCGTGGAACTGGGCGCAGACGAAAGTGCCTCCGAATGGATGAAAGCGATAGAGGTCGAGTATGGCAAGGTGCCGCTCATCTTCAAGCGCATGGGGGAACGGCCGGAGGTGCTGATCTCCCACCTCCTGTACAAGGGGACCGTGGCGCAGACAAGCCCGCTCGACCCGAAGTACGTGGAGCTGATCAGCCTGGCGGTGGGGGCGGCCCTGAAATGCCCGCACTGTACCAGCTACCACATGCAGGCAGCGCTCAAGATGGGAGCAACCCGCGATGAGGTCCTTGAAGTGATTCTCCTGTCCGGTATGATCTCCAACTCGTCCGTGCTCGCGAACGCGTACCGCATCTTTGACGAGAAACTGGAGAAGTGCGTGCCGTGTGAAGTGAAGGGGATGGAGAAGGCGGGGGCTGCGAAGAAGATGGTGGGGATGAAGGCTCCTGTGAAGCGGGCGAAGGCAAAGAAGAAGTAACTGCGTGCTCTGTTTTTGAGAGATTCCATTTTTTCCAGATCCGTTTAACTGTTTGCACCAGGGAGCCTGCACAAATTTTTTCATCAAGGTCTGCTTCCTGAGCATCTGCCGGAATACCCGGGTTGAGCCGGGCGATAGCCGCCACGAGCCGGTGTTTCAGGATTGCGTCGTGCCAGTTGTTGAGTTCGGCTTTGGGATCTACGGGGGCAATGTCCGAGCCGAAAAAGGTGGTAGCCGAGCTCCTGGAGCTACGCGAGGGCGTGTTCTTTTATGTGGGATTCGACAATTTTTGCAACAGGCATCCGGTATCTGAATCAGGAGTACGGTATCCTCTACGATAATCGTTGGGAAAATATATCTGAAATTATCTGAAAATTTCTGAAAAATTTACAGGTTCTGGAAGTCATTATCTACGATCCGTTTTATCCTGAATGACCCGGAATCCGGATCGAAAATGCGTTTTTCAGAAAAACTCCCGTCGGAACAACTACTAATTTAGTAGATTTTAGTAATTATTAGTAGTTGGGAAAAATGCCAAAAAGAGCTAAAAAATCTTGAAAATTGTTCTGGATTGTCGAAATCAATGATTTCAGCGGCTTGATTTCGACAGATGTTTCAGATCCACAGGAAGGACATTGGATTTTGATCCAAAATAGCCAAGAGTTTTATCCGGATTCTCATTCACCATTGTCCTGAGGACTGTCGATTCAACACACTGCTGGTGCAGGTTAGCAATTTTCACCGCCCGGGTTTGTCGGCTTTCTGATAAGGATGTGATATCGTTTTGCTGGACCGGTACCTCTTTCGGGATCATACCTGCAATTCTCGCTCCAAGGGTATCGACACGGTAGTACCCGTAATCCTCCCGGTTAAGAAGGCGGTTGGTGTTCCGCTTCACATTCTTCTGGGTTTTGAGCCATTCATAAAATTCCGGTGGTCTCTTGGCACTTGCATGAACACCACCCATACTGTCCATACCATAGCCAAAACCAACAAGATCGCGTGCTGACAACACTTCCTGATCATTGATTGATTTACCATAGCTGATATTCACGTAATGGAGGAAATTATTCTCTTCATACCCGAGCTTGGCCAGTTGATTGTTTAATGCGGTCAGCTCTGTTTTATGGGTTGAAATTACCTCAGCATCGAAATCAAAATAATACGCATTAATTCCGTGACCGATGTAGAAATCAATTATCCTTCGGGTAATCTGGGGAGCGGTTGCTGGGATATAACCAAGAATTGGTTTCTTGTTTCTCACCATGATTTTGTCATAGCAGGTATTCAGGTAATCAAGGAATGACCCAAGATTTTCAACACTCAACTCCCGCGCTATTTTTGGTACAGAGGGTATCGGAGTTATGTCAGAGTGAGAGTACGCAGTATTAATCAGGATTTCAATTTCATGAGGAGTGGGATATCGCGAACCGACGTCCTTGTTTTTGAATTCCAGAATACAGAGCGTAGGTTTGTTTCCTGACTGCACTTTACTTTTTTCGGCTTCCTTGTTTTTCTTTTTTGAGACCGAAGATACTTCATCGATTTTTTTGAGCGACTCGGCATCGAACCGATGATAGATTTCATTCAGGCACGAGAGCGTGGGCGGAATTTGTGTGTCCTTGAAAAATGTGGTCGTGTTCAGGGCGCGGGTTGGCGTTTTGACCTTCTGGTGCCCAAGAGAGAACTCCAGGGTCCGTAGATCGGTATCGTCTGAAACAGAATAGTGATCGATACGGATTTCTGTACTCATCTGATTAGCCCCACGAGAATATCCTCGGTAATCCTGAAAGAAGATTCTCTGAACCTTTTATATAAATCATGGCATTCGCCCGGAGAGAGTTCTTTATGATCTTTCTGCCATAGCAGCATACCGACGGTCCCATGGATACGAATATGCAGCTTATCTTTGAGGGTTCGCGCCCGTTCATCGATGATACAGATGTACCGGGCATGTTGCCGTTCCTTTTGTATGCCTAAACAGAGGACACTGATCTCCCCGTTATGCAGCCACGGGCACCGTTTCGACAACTTCTCAAAACAGGGTTCATCATTCACCGGGATTACGGAAAATTTTCCGTATCTGATGAACTCCTGAAAGGTCTCCGGGTTCTCCTGAATCTCATCGTAGACCTGCTGTGTTGTCGTCAGCTGATATCCGCGCCCGGTGCAGGTGTCCAGTGCCTTGGAAAACCTGATCTCACGAAGAAGACAAACGATGGACGAGGTGTCGAAGATCTTCATCCTATCCCCGTGCCTTATCAAGGAACTTCTCAACCGGGAGCCCGGCTAAAAAAGCGGCTTTCTCCAGGCTGACTTTTCCCTTCTTATAGAGAGAGATTGCGGAGGGAATTCTCTTTTTTATCACCCGGTCATAGACACCGGATTCCTCGGTGAATTCCGGGTGTGAGACATAAATAAAAAGGAGAAGTTCATCTTCAGTCAGATCATTGAGGAACTGTTTATAGTCCTGTATTGCCTCAAGTTCCTCAGCCGAAAACGCAGATTTTGCCTTGCCGATTGCAGCAATACCGGTGGAGGTGATCTGGTATCGGTTACCCTGTTCCTTCACGAGCCCCAGCGATCGCAAGTTTCCCATCTCGTTCTCAGCAGCCTCGCTGTAGGGGCCGAAGGTGTGCGGGATGAATTCTGCCTGCTCCCGGATCTTTTCGATATAATCTGCGATAAGGAACATCTCTTTCTGGAACGCCACATTCCCTTTGAGAGGATCATTGTCGCCGGCATGCAGCAGATGCAGTATTGCCAGGTCCAGATCGGTTAGATCCTCGACAATATCCTCGATTGAAAACTCCATCGCAGATTCCTTTTCTTACTATTATGTACGAGCGCTGATCATCAATGCTTCTGCGAATGTTGTTTGATTGGGGGTATTAACAGGTGAGCGGGCGGAGGATGAAAGTAAAAAACGAGGATTCGATCAGAGCCTCTCAAATCCTTTCCGGATTATGCCAGCCATCTGTTTTCGCCGCTCCTCAAGGAAGATATTATACTCCATTTTTTCCCAGCCTGCATGCAATGCGGTCATCGATGCCCAGATCTCCGGATCGTCTCGTCCAAGAAGGAGGTGTGGGTCACCTGCTCGCGGCTGAAGTTCACGAAGGAGATCTCGCCATTGGCATCGTGGCACCGCAGGATGGCCGCGAACCGCTTGTTCGCCGAGTCCCGGACCGCTGTCCCCCCAAATGCAAGAGGGGGGGTATCCGGTATACCCCCCTCCATGGCTCGTGCAATGCCCCAACATCCAGGAACTCACGTCAGCGAATCAGAATTTATTCGCTGAGCGGAGGGGGGTCTCCCGCGATTTTTTTTAAACGGGTGGGGGGGTCTGCACGATTTGAAACGCAAAGGGGAGGGGGGGTATGCCGGACACCCCCCTCCTCAAAAATGGGATGTACGCACTATTGCACACGTTTTTTGGAGGGGTATTTTGCAGGTCTCCGACGGATCAGGTCATTTTCAGGCTACCCGAAAATGATCATGGGGGGGTATGATCCAGCCAAAGGGGGGGAGGGGTATGCCGGATACCCCCCCACCCCCAGGCAGGGGGGG
>JBAYMI010000252.1:0-4049 GCA_041663625.1 Methanoregula sp. | reverse complement strand
GCGTCGACCACGACCCGCCGCTCCGGAAAGGGGCACTGGAGAGCGCCCTTCAGCGTCGGGAAGACCCAGTCCTCCGTGGCCATCAGCATCGGCTTCTTGTTCACCATGAAGAGCGAGACATTCGCCGTGGTCTCAAGGACCTCGATCATCTCTGCGTGGAAGAGGGTTGATGACGGTCCGATCTGTTCTGCAAGGCGCGCCAGCAGGTCCTGCGCCTGGCTCTTCCGGATCGAATGGCGCTTCTTAACGACAATCTTTTTCATGGTTCTGCATCAACATTCAGAGCGCAGGCATGAAAAAAATTTGCATCCCGTTGAAAAAAGATGCCTCTTTCGGCAGCGGTTCCCCCTCAGGAAACCTTATTGCTCTCAGGGGTCTACGGTATGTTTAAGTGATCCGCTCGCACATATATGTTACTCCAGAGCGATGGTAACAGGGTATTATTATGACCAAAAGGCCGTTGGATATTTTGGATCTGGTGCTGAACCGTCAGCCCGTTATTGTATCTCTCAAAGGTGGGAGAGAAATACGGGGCGTTCTCCAGGGATATGACGTACATATGAACCTCGTGCTCGACAAGGCAGAGGAAGTGGAGAACGGGCAGGTCCAGAAGGTCGGCACGCTCATCGTCCGTGGGGATAATGTAATTTATATCTCTCCATCACTCGAGCAATAAGGTGAAACAACATGACAAAAGGCACTCCATCAATGGGAAAGAGGAACAAGTTCACCCACATCGCCTGCCGGCGCTGCGGGAAGATCTCCTTCCATGCCCAGAGAAAAGTCTGCTCTTCCTGCGGTTTTGGCAAGAGCACGAAGATCTCCAACTACAAGTGGCATACAAAGCGACCAAAAACAGTAACGCATTAGAGTAGTACCATGTGTGGAATCGTTGGCATCGTGGATGCTGGCGGTGTATCAATCCAGCTCTATTATGCCCTGTACGCGCTCCAGCATCGCGGTCAGGAGAGCGCGGGAATCTCCACATTTGACGGCACCCTGCTCCACAAGTTTAAGGGGAGCGGGCTGGTTGCCGATGTTTTTTCCCCCTCTGTTTTATCCGACCTGAATGGTACGGTCGGTATCGGGCATGTCCGTTACCCGACAACCGGTTCAAACCTTCCTGAGAATATCCAGCCGCTGAACTTCCAGTTCCAGGAACATTTCATCTCCATTGCCCACAACGGGAACCTGGTCAATACCGGTGAGCTCCGGTCCGAGTACGAGTGTGCGGGCCAGATCTTCACGACAACCACCGATACCGAAGTTATTGCAAAGATCCTGATCGATGCGATCAGCAACGCGGGATCGGTCGAGGATGCGGTCAGCCGCTGCATGCACAAACTCGTGGGCTCCTATGCGGTTGCGATCCTGATCGACGGGGTCATCTACGGCTTCCGTGATCCGCTGGGCATCAAGCCCCTCTGTATCGGGAAGACCGAGAACGGGTACATGCTCGCCTCCGAGAGTGTTGCCGTTGATGCGCTGAGCGCAAAGTTTCTCCGCGATGTGAAACCCGGCGAACTGATCCGCATCGATGCGGACGGTGTCCGGTGCATGCAGATCGCCGTAGCCGGCCGGTGTGCCCACTGTATTTTCGAGTACATCTACTTTGCCCGGGCGGACTCGATCATTGACGGCGTGCTCGTCTACGATGTCCGGAGGACGATAGGCCGGAAACTCTTCGAGGAAGATCCGGTGAAGGCGGATTCGGTCTGTTCGGTCCCGGACTCCGGGACGGCCTATGCGATCGGGTACGCGGAAGGTTCGAAGATCCCGTTCGTGGAATCCCTGATGAAGAACCGGTACATGGGGCGGACGTTCATCATGCCGACGCAGAAGGAGCGGGAGAGGGCGGTACGGATCAAGCTCAACCCGATTCCGGCCCACCTGAAAGACCAGTCCATCGTGCTCGTTGACGACAGCATTGTCCGGGGCACGACCTCGAAACGGATCATCGAGATGATGCGGGACGCCGGGGCCCGCGAGATCCACATGCGGATCGGGTCTCCCGCGATCACTGCTCCCTGTTATCTCGGCGTGGACATGCCCACCCGGGGGGAGCTTATCGCGAGCAACAAGGTCGAGGATGAGGTCAGGAAATGCATCACGGCAACTACGCTCCACCATATCTCGCTCGGCGCGCTCACCGCGGCGATCGGGTTCGATCGCGAGAGTCTCTGCACGGGGTGCCTCACCGGCTGCTACCCGCTCCCCATCGAAGGTGAGAAGGCGAAGACCTGCCAGATCAGTTTCGTGGATGAGACCGTCCAGTCCAAGCTCGGGGCGTTCGAGGTTTAGGCCTGCTGTCCCTGCGGGACCGGCCGGAGTCCCCTTTTATTAAAAAACCTTTAAACAATCAGAGATTGATAGTTCTGGAAATAATACCGGATGTTTTGTGATCCCATGGCTTCCCCACCCCGCATTCTGATCGTCGATGACGATTCGATTATCACTCATCTCATCGCAACGATGCTCCAGAAGAAGGGGTATACCATTATCGGGGTTGTTACTACGGGGGAGGAAGCGGTGGTGAAGGCCGCGGAGCTGTACCCCGATCTCGTGATCATGGACGTCAACCTGTCCGGCGCAATGGACGGGATGGACGCAGCCCATTTTATCTTCCAGCTCTTCCACTGCCCGATTATTTTCATCACGGGGATCTCGGATGAGGCGCGGCTCGAGAAGGTCAAGTATTCCCGGCCCTATGGGATCATCTTCAAGCCGTTCACCGTGATCGAGATATCGACGAACGTGGAGCTCGCCCTGTTCAATCACAACAACCGCCCCGGGAACCTGAATGTGTTTCCCGCGGGAGATCCCAAGAAACTGGCAGACCTGCTTGAAGCGATCATCCTGACGGACCGGCAGGGCCGGATCATCTATTACAATAATTATGCAGCTTGGTTCGTGGACATTCCCGCGGAGAAGGTCCTTATGAAGCACTGGAGGGATGTGCTGATGCTTATCAACGACCAGAACGGCGAGCAGCTCAAGGATCCTGTTACCGATGCCGTTAAGAACCAGACCGGGACGGTGTATGACGCCAATACGGCAGTCGTTACTACTACCGGCAAACGCCGGAAGGTGCGGGTCTCGGTCCGCCCGGTCAAGGATGATCACGACCGGTTCCTTGCCGTCCTCCTGTCCATCAAAGAGAAGACGCCCAAAACCGGCGGTATGTGAACGCCGCGTTAACCGGCGGGAGGCAGGCAGGTTTTCATGGATCCTATCCGGCAGGCGTTCAACCGTTTTGCACAGGATTACGATACGCAGCGGGAGTACATCATCCCGGATCTGCGGCAGTTTTACACGACAGCGGTCTGGGCAACGGAATCCGGAAAACCGGAACCGGTGATTCTGGACATCGGGGCCGGCACCGGTCTGATGAGTGCATACCTGCTGGAGAAGTTTCCGCTGGCACACCTGACGCTCATCGATATTGCCGAGAATATGCTGGATATGGCCCGGCAGCGGTTTGCCGGCCGCGAACATACCCGGTACGTGGTGAGCGATTATTCAACGGGCGATCTGGGCGGGCCGTATGACATCGTCTGCTCTGCCCTCTCCATTCACCATCTCGCAACCGAAGACAAACGCCGTCTTTTCGGGCGGATCTATGCAGCACTCGCGCCGGGCGGGATGTTCGTGAACGCAGACCAGGCAGATGGCGAGACCCTGTATTTCCGGGAGCGGTACCTGGAGTACTGGAATGCATTTTTCAGGAATGGTCCGATGACCGAATCACAGCAGGCAGAGATCCTGCATCGCCGGGACACGTTTGACAAAAACGAGAAACTTTCCCGCCAGCTCACGTGGCTCCGGGAGGCCGGGTTTCCGGATGTGGATGTGGTGTACCGGAACCGGACGTTTATCGTGACGGTGGCGAGGAAGAACTGACCGGAACCCTGCCCGCCCGGTTTTATTCCGGTGACGGGCCGTATCGTCAGCCCGGGAGAACGTCCCGTTCTGGAAAATGTGTTAATAAAAGAAGTAGCGAGGAATGGATTTGAACCATCGATCTCCGGGTTATGAGCCCGGCGGGATAT
>JBAYMI010000251.1:0-4049 GCA_041663625.1 Methanoregula sp. | reverse complement strand
TCACGCGGGAGACCGGCTTTGCCCACTACTACAGCCGGAGCCGGAAGAAACTCTGGAAGAAGGGCGAGGAGAGCGGCCACTTCCAGAAGGTGCTGCGGATCCTTGCGGACTGCGACGAGGACTGCCTCATCTACGAGGTCGAGCAGACCGGCGCTGCCTGCCACACGGGATACCGGACCTGTTTCTACCGCACACTGGACGGCGAAGTGACAGGGGCCAAGATATTCGATCCGGAAAAAGTATACAAAAAACCCGGGCACTGATACAACCCGGCCCGGTCACTTCCTTTCTCTTTTCCGACCCATAATTCAGGCAATCTTATCCGCATGCAGCCGGTCGCATTCCGCCAGGGTACGCCCATGCTCCGGAGACGGCATGCGGTACCCGGGCACGAGCGTGGACTGGCCCGGCACAGGCCGACGCCCCGCGAGAGGGAATCCTTCCGGCCAGACCGTTTTTGAGAGCTCAAGCAGGCAGAAGAATGCCGCTGCCTCGACCGGGTCGGAGAAACGGGCCAGTTCCGCATCGGTCCGCAGTTCAAGGATGTCCGTGATATACCGGCCGTACGGCTGGTCATGGATCTTCAGGGCCCGGGTTGTCTTCTTCCACCGTAAGATCAGCGGCTCCAGTTCCATTCTCTTCACAGGTTCACCGCATCCCCGTTGGCAGGTCATGCAGATGAACCTCCGGTATGCAGGAGGTGAAAGTGTGACCACACGTTGCCACTGAGGAACTCACAGGTCCCGGGTTTGCATAAGTGGCAGGGTTACGAGACGCTTAAGGGATCGATCTCGAAAAGCCCGTATTTCTGACGGAGATACCCCATCTGGTCGTAGTTGAAGGTGTCGAGGTACATCCCGTTTTCATCCCACCGGGCGCTGTTCAGCACGGCATCAAAGGTCAGTGCATCGGCATACTCCTCGCTGATCTGGTCGAACGAGTCCCCGTCGGATATCCGGATAATCTCCGGTGTTGAGGTGAGCTTCCCGATACCGGTGTACGAACCATTGTGAAACGTCATGATGCTGGGCGTGGTGGTCTCGACAAAACAGTAGCCTGACTGACCGATGCTGTACTGCTTCGGGCATTTCAGCCCAAGGGCCATGTGGTGCTCCGGGTAATACAGGAGCAGGGCAGTCCCGTATCCCATATCCGAGAGCACGTAGGCCATCAGGATCGATTTGTCCTCGCATTTCCCCATATCATAGTACAGGACTTCGTACGGGTAGAGCGTCCGGGCAGTTTCGGCATAGGGAATATGCTGGATCAGGCTCACGGCGATCCGGGCACGGTCGGGGCGCAGGGTGCTCCGGTCATTCACGTTCTCCACAAATGCATCGAGATAGGATTTCTGGACGGGATCGCTGACGTACTGCCGGTAGTAATCCTCAAGGGTGGAGATATTGTAAAAATCCGTGGGGCGATCCGGGTAACGGTCCCGGAGATAATCCCGCACACCGTCATACGTGGTATAGTACAGGAGCTGCGAGCGGGTCCGTATCGAGTACTCGAAAGGCTTTTTCTCCCCGCCGCTCTCGAGCACGTCCCGCGGGGGAACGGCAGCTGCGGTAATGGCCGGGGTCGCATTTACTGTCGGAACAAGGGTCGCGGGAACCGGGTCTTGTGCCGCGGTCTCCGTCTCCACGATGACGAACGATGTTGTTGTGGGCGACGGTGCGGGAGTTGTCCCGGCACTGCCCCCGGTCATTACGCACCCGGAACCGAGGGTGAGTACAATGAGGAGGAACAATAACATCCAGCGGGCACCGGTCACAGGATAGAATGGGGGGAATTGCTATAAAAGGGATTTTAAAATCAGGACCTATCCATCAGCGCAGGATCAAACAGGAATATATTTATCAGATATTTTCAATACTGACGGGACGATATATGGAACCTGTCAAAGTCTGCCCCCGGTGCAACCGCTGCACGGATCCGGCCAATAATCATTGCCCGAACTGCGGTTGCCCGATGGGCACGGTGCAGCCGGTAATACTCACTCCCTCGCCATCCCCTGCAAGCGCCGGGGATGCGGAAACACCGGGCGATACCGCCACCCTCTTTACGGCAAAACCCGAAGCAATGAGTTTTCTCGGGAGATACATCCTTGCGGCCATGCCGGTGTACCTCGTGATTGTGTGTGTTTTCGTGCGGGGGCTGCTGGACCAGATGTACCATGCGGCATCATCGGCTGTGGCCTCATCGGTCACGTCCCAGATCCCCACCACATCGGCAGGATCCCTTGCCGGCTATCCCGGGGTGATGGACCAGTACACCACTACGGTCGGCCAGTACTCGAACACCATCAACGACTCAGCAGCAATCACGATCCTGTTCATTGCCCCGGTCGGGATATTCCTTGTGGTGATCGCGGCCGGGTGGGCGCTGCGCAATGCAGAGATGTGGACCGGGGCGCTCATCACCCTTGGCCTGAGCGCCATCACCGCATTCGTACTTTCGTATAATTCAGCGGGCCTGGAAATTTCCGGAACGTACATCCCGGTGCTGCTGCAGTGGATCGCGTTCCTGGTCCAGCCGTTCAGCATCATTGCCACGGTCATCGTGCTTGCCACGACAGAGAAGTTCCGGCAGTCGATCACGTACACCATCACCCGCGACGGGATCCGCATCAGGGGAGGGCTCTGGAAACGGCAGGAACACATGATCCCCCACCACCAGGTCGGGAGAGTGGTGCTGGAACAGGATTTCCTTGGTGCACGAAACAATTACGGGACCGTGATCGTTCACACCCTGACCCGCTGGGGTGCAGAGACCTCGATCCGGGGAGTTGGTGCCAGCGGTCAGAAGGATAACCTTGGCGTCGGGATCGGGTATGCAAAAGGCCGGGAAGAGGCCTCGCGGTATCCTCTCGACTGCCTCTTCGGCATCCACGATCCGCAGAGGGCACGCGAGCTGCTGGAGTCGTTCATGTTCAGGACGGCGACATACGAGGAAGAGCAGATCTCCTACCTCAAAAAGATCTACGAGAGCCGGAACGGCATTGCAGGACACGGACCCGTTGCCGGGCCGGGCGCTCCCCTCCGGGACTCACCGGTCATACGTGAATACCCGGGAGAGGAGACTCCCGGGCGTGATCCGGCCGCCCTGCCGGGCGCGATAACGCGGTCGACAGAGGACGATCTCCCGGATTCCTGTGCCTGTGTCATCTGCGGCAGAAAGGAGCTGCCGGCCCATATCGGGGGCGATGGCCGGTGTTACTGCCACGGGCATATCGGCACTGCACCGAAGGAGAACGGGGGCCGTTCCTGATAAAAACTAAAAACAGGTTCCGGCATCGCTGCCGGATATTTTTTCCTTGTTCCCGCAGTTCAGAGATCCTTCCGGTGCGAATGCACCTGGCCCTGCGGAGGCCGTCTCATACGGAGAAAACCAAAGGCACCCACACCAACAAGAATAACGACACCGGCTATCACGAATATACCGGATGATGAGCCCTGCGAAGATTCCGCGGGCGCCGGAGTGGCATCCGGTGTAGCAGCGGCCGACGGTTGTTCCATGACACCTTCAGTTGCAGCGGGTGCCGGTGTTCCGGCAGGGGTTGCGGATGCCGATGCATCAGCAAGGACCACGATGAAGCTGCCGGTTGTTATCGTCCGGCTTCCCCCGGCGTTTCCGGCAGCCAGGGATACGGTGTAGGTACCTGCCGTGGCATACTGGTGCTTCGGGTTCTGGAGCGTGGAGGTCTCCCCGTCACCAAAACTCCATTGCCAGGAGGTTGGCGAGTACGTGGAGGCATCAGAGAACTGGACGGTGAGCGGGGCCGTGCCGGTCATGACATCCGCAGTGAACGCGGGGTTCGGGGGAGTGGCTGCGGTCACGTTGATATAACCCGTGACCGAGGAGGTATTGCTGCCTTCCGAGTTTGTCGCGGTGAAGACAACGGTATAGGTCCCTTCATTCGTGAATGTGTTCACCGGGTTCTGTTCGGTTGAAGTCCCGCCATCGCCGAAGTACCAGTACCACGAGGTCGGGGAATTCAGGGATGTGTCATTGAACTTTACTGCCAGCGGGGCGTTACCGGACGTGAC
>JBAYMI010000250.1:0-4052 GCA_041663625.1 Methanoregula sp. | reverse complement strand
TCCCCGGTTTCAAAGAGCATGCCGCAGGTGAACGCAGGGGGGTGTTTGACCATGAACGGTGTGATGGTGATGCCAAAGAGAGTAAACGGCATGTATGGTTCAATGGGGATCTTCTCAAAATTGAGGAAGCTAAAGTATTCCGAGCAGTACCTGAGAATTTCCGGGGCTGCATAGACCGGCGGGATCTTCTGGACCCGGTAGAATTCGCCAAATCCCATGAAATGGTCGTAATGCCCGTGAGTCCAGATCACCGCGTCGATATGGGGGGAACCGGCCAGGAGGAGCTGCTGCCGCAGGTCGGGCGATGAGTCGATAAGGAGGTGTTTTCCCTCGTTCTCAATGAGAAGCGAGGTCCGCAGCCGCATGGCCCCGGTGGATTTCGCGTGCGAGCACTGGGGACAGTCGCACCCGATACGGGGCGTACCAATGGCATCGCCGGTGCCAAGCAGCGTGATCTTCATGTTATAACCAGTTCTGGTGGCGAATCGCTTCCCGGTTCCTGACCATGGTGACGCCCTTCTCGATGTCGGCCATGCTGATCTCCTCGCGGTTATCCATGAGCGCCGAGAGGATGGCCTCCTTGATCATCATGCGGAGGTCCGATCCGGAGAACCCGTCGGTCTTCTTTGCAAGCGCCGGGTAATCGATCGCACAACTGAGCGTTGAGGTCACCTTTTTCAGGATATTTTCCCGCATCTTCTCATCGGGAAGGGAGAACTCCACAACCTCATCGAAACGCCGCCAGGCGGCTTCATCGAGCAGCTGGGGATGGTTGGTGGCGCCGATCAGGAGAACCCCGTTCCTGATCAGGTTGATCCGGTCGATGTTCTTTAAGAGCGAGTTGACCGCCCGTTTCATGGCGCCGTGGTCGTCAGCGGTACGGCTCTTTGCCACGAAATCGAACTCGTCCACGAAGAGAATCGCGGGCGAGAGCTGCTTGGCAAGGTCAAAGATGCGGTCGATGTTCTTGGATGTCTCTCCAAGGTACTGTGACGTGATCATCGAGAGACGGACTTCGAGCACCGGCATGTGCATGGTGCGGGACATGGCGAGGGCAAGCGAGGTCTTTCCTGTGCCTGGCGGACCTACAAAGAGGAGTTTCCCGATCTCGTAGATACGGTGGCGGTGCAGGAACTCGCGGTGGCTGAGTGCGTGCTGGATCTTTGCGATGAGTGCGATCTGGTCGGCCGTGCAGACCAGGTCCTCTATATGCTGCTCGATCTCATCGGGAGCACTGACAATGACGAGGTCCAGAGCGCCCCGGAGCTTCTCATCCTCGCTGACCAGTTTTGAGATCTTCGTATCGAGAAACGCCTTTGTGTCCTCGTAGGGGGGATTTGCCTTGCGGATCGCGGAATACGTGGTGCCGTTGGAACCGGCCTTCTCGAAATAGTACGCGAGCGCCGGGTTCTTCTCGACAAACGGTTTTCCGCCTTGTTTCAGGAACCATTCTCCCGCGGCCCCAAGTGCGGTTATCTTGAGCCGCTGGCCGAACTCCTCATAGGCTATGAACGGGTTGGACGCGAGTTTCGTATGTGCATCGGCGATCGAGAGGGATCGCTTGATCAGACCGTCGCTGACATAGACCGGGCGCTTGACGTCCGCCGCACCGTTGGTGCCGAAGACTTCACGGCACGCCGGCGTCAGGTCGTTGATATCGAGATCGGGGTTCTGATTGTATATCTCTGCGGTCAGAACGATCTCCATTATGCGCAGGGTTTCAGCATCTCCAGACATGGCGTAACCTTAATTATTCTTCCCCGGCACGCATAAGGCTTCTCATCGTGTCGTCACGATGCAGCCATCACCGGTCACAATAACCGTATGCTCGTGCTGGGAGACAAGGGAGCCGGCAATATCGGCAAGGACCGGGTAGCCGTGCAAGGTGCCTGACCTGACCAGCGTCGGGAGCGCAAGATCCAGTTTCCTCTCGCCAAGCCAGCGTCGGGAGAATGGCAGGCCGTTCCGGCCCTGTATTTTTTCCAGGATCGTGCGGCCCGCCGGGATACGGACGGGTTTTGCGGAGAGCTGGGAGTAGATCTCCATCTTGGTCTTCTCTTTCACGTGACCGCTGCCGGTGGTGGCGAACGGCTCGATCGCAAAGACAATTCCTTCCTCAAGGACAACTCCCCCGTTGATCGCGATGTTGGGGATAGTCGGTGACTGGTGGAGGACGTACTGGGCCAGCCCGTGGCCGGTGAGGTTTGCGATGGGGCGGTAGCCCCTTCCCTCGATCTCCTTCTGGACAGCAGCACCGAGATCACCGGAGGTTGCACCGGGTTTTACGGTCCGGATTGCGGCTTCCAGCGCTTCGCGCGAGGCATCGAGAAGCAGGGAATTGTTCCCGAGGTCCACCGTGGTTGCCGTGTCCGCGATGTACCCGTCGATCTGCACGCCGAGGTCGAGCTTTGCCACATCGCCTTTTTTCAGGATGCGCTCATCGTTCCAGGATGCGGTGTCGTGTGCGGCATCCTCGTTTAAGGAGAGGTTGAGCGGGAACGCGAGTTCTGCGCCCTCGTCTTTGACCCGGGCTTCGATCGATTCGACGAGTTCGAGATAGGATGCCCCCACGCGAATCTGCTGCGCCCCTTCTTTCAGGATCCGTGCTGCAAGGGAACCGGCGGTGCGGTACTTTTCCAGGATATCATCGTTCATAAAACCAGCTCCTCGGAAAAATTCGTGAACTTGTCAAAGCCCCGTGCGGTGACAACGCCGATGTCTTCGAGCCTGACCCCCCCGGTACCGGGATAGTAGAGGCCGGGTTCAACGGTGATCACGTTACCGGCAACGAGTTCTTTGCCTGCGGGCCCCACGGTCGGCAGCTCATGGATATGGAGGCCTACCCCGTGCCCGAGATTGTGGACAAATCCCCGCGTGTCGCTCTCATATCCCCGCTCCGCAAAGAAATCGACAACGGCCTGGTACACATCCGAACCCAGAACTTTCGGTTTTATGAGCGATATCGCGAGTTGTTTTGCCCCGCACAGGGCATTGTACATCTCGCGGATCTCGTCTGTGGGTTCACCTTTGACCACGGTGCGGGTCATATCTGCGTAATAGCCGCTGGCCTCTTCCACCGGGAAGAGGTCGATAATGATCGGCTCGTCCGCGAGGAGAGGGCCGGTGCCGGTCATATGGGGGATCGCCGTATTCTCCCCGCACGAGACGATCGTATCAACCGCCGTACATCCGCAGGAGAGGAGATGGCTGTGCATCGCGAACCTGACGTCCTCTGATGTCAGGGGTTTGCCCTTGTTGTAAAGCACACCTTTCTTTACGGTGGACTTCCGGATCAGCGCAACGCCAAGTCCGAGTGCGGTCTCGGTCATTTCCTGGACGTGTCGCATTGCGGTGATCTCCGGCCTCGTCTTCTTTGCCCGCATGTTCAGGACGGTCCCCGTGTCAACGGAGACCGAGCAGTGTTTTTCGAGTGCCCGGGCAAGCCCGACAGGGAACTGGGGTGGGACAAGGATCTTTTTCCCGGCCTGTCCGGCAATCATCTTCGCGGTTGCGCGGGTGGGATCTTTCTCCTTTTTCAGGATCTCCGGAAGGCCGGCTTCGGCCCGGGTCATGACCGCGGCCGGGGACTCGCGGGACGCGCGCCCGATCTCCATCTGGGAGATGATGATGGTGCCGTTCTCACCTGATTTTTTGAAATAGACAAACGGGTCACTTGTGGTGAACTTTGTCAGGTAACGCATATCGGCGTCGCGCGAGCTGGCATACATCACGTAGGCATCAGCACCGCTCTTCGTGATCGCATCGGATAGTGGATCCATCTGTCTCTATATATGCAGTGAAACGTCAAGTACTTTTATTCCAAAGGTGACCTACAAGCAATGGAAGCAAAAGCCAAAGACCAGTTCCGCTGGAAGTTTTACCGGCTTGCTGTGGAACTGAACGTTATCGTTCTCCTTGTCGCCGTGTCTGTCCTCATCTTCTTTATCCTGCCGGCACGGCTGGAGAGTTATCGTCTTCCCCTTATCATGGTCATGCTCATTGCCGCGGGGATCCTGGCCATTGACTTCAGGAAGCGGTACATGGAGACCAAG
>JBAYMI010000249.1:0-4054 GCA_041663625.1 Methanoregula sp. | reverse complement strand
CCCACGTGGCCATGGAATCGATCGAGGATATCAGGGTCAGTAAGCGGAAACTGATCGTTGAGCGGGCCAAAGAGATCCTGATCGAGCGGTTCGATGACGGGACAATTGACAGTGACGAACTGCTGGACGATGTCCGCCAGACCCTCCGTGTCGAGAAGATAGGTGTTATCGGGGAAGAGAAATCACCCGCCGGGCCGAACGTGCTGGTATCGGATGCCATCATCATTGTCGAAGGCCGGGCGGATGTCCTGAACCTGCTCCGGTACGGGATCAAGAATGCCGTTGCCGTGGAAGGGACCAATATCCCCCGGAGCGTGGTGGATCTCTGCGAGAAGAAGACCACAACCGCATTCTTCGATGGCGACCGTGGCGGCGAACTTATCCTGCGGGAACTCCTGCAGGTCGCCGATATCGATTTTGTTGCCTTCTCCCCCAAGGGAAAGAGCGTGGAGGACATGACAAGGAAGGAGGTTGTCAAGACGCTCCGTAACAAGGTGCCGGTGGAGTATGTCCGCGATCAGTATTTCGAGACATCGGCAGAACTCCCGGCGGATCTCAGGATCAGCAGGCCCTCATCCGAATCAGAAGACTCCCACGACCGGAAAGGAAAAACAGCGGGGCCGACAAAGCGCCCTCGTGATGCTTCCGGCGGCCCCCTCAGCCTCCGGGAGCATATCGAGGATGTGAAGGGTCAGAATACGGCCCGGTTCCTGAACGATGACCTGACCGTGATCAAGGAGATGCGATCCGACGAAGTGGAGAAGGTGATCGAGACCATCGATCCCGCTGCCACCGGCCTCGTCGTGGATCGTCCTGTTGACCAGAAACTCCTTGACCGGCTGGTCTGGAAAGGCCTCTCCTATGTTGCGGCCCGGGATTTCAAGGGGATCATCAAGCGCCCGCTCTCGATTCGCCTCCTGAAAATGGGGTCGTAATTACCCCACACAAATTTATTTAAGCAGCATGGGACCATGTTAGTGTCTGAAGTGGTAGCATGCACAAAGATGAACTGATCAACCTTCACCAGATGCTCTCTGAGGTCAAGGACTATTTTGAGGAGATCAATCCGGATCTCAAGTTCACTCAATACAATGCTCTCAAAATCACGCCATCTCAGCAGCACAAGAGCAAGATGGAACATAAATACGCGATATTCGTGCTGGGAACAGAGATTGCCAATGCGATGAAAGAAGTGGATTACAACTCTTCCAGCAGGATCTCGGCACGCATGAAGGAGCTTGCCGATAAGGCCTTAAAAGAGATGGATTACCAGCAGTAATCTCTTTTTTTCTCCCGATTCACCGGTCCTGCCTTTGCAGATCCTCACCTAAATACCAAGTTTCAAATCCCAGCGGTGCTCATTCCCGTTCATGGACTATTTCACGGATACCGACAGGGAAATTGACCTGGGGCTTGTCAACCGTGCCGTGGAGTCGGCATTCGCGGATCATGGGAGAGGCGAGGTCCATATGCCTCCCAAGGTGTACGTAACGCTTCCCGAAGGCGACTTCCGGACCATGCCCGCATATCTCCCCTCCCTGGGAATCGCCGGGGTGAAGATCGTCAACGTCCATCCTGCCAATCCCGCACGGGGCCTGCCGACCGTGATGGCCCTGACAGTGATCCTGGATGTCGGGACCGGCGAGCCGGTTGCCATCATCAATGCAACGCGACTGACGGACATGCGGACCGGGGCGGCCGGAGCTGTGGCATGCAAGTACCTTGCCAAAAAAAAGGAGATCGTCCTTGGCGTCATCGGTACCGGACGCCAGGCTGTTGCGCAGGTCATGGCCATAGCAAGGGAGTGTGAGATCCGCCAGATGAAGGTCTGGAGCCGCGATCCTCTGCATGTCAGGAAATTTGCCGATCGTTTCATGGCGTTTCCCTGTCTTGCCGCACCGGTGGAGAAGGTCTGCGACTGTGACGTTCTCGTGACCACGACCCCCTCGCGTGTCCCCATCATACGGGATGAGTGGATCCACGAGGGTACTCATATCAATGCGATCGGTGCGGATGCCCCGGGAAAAGAAGAACTCGATCCCGCTATCCTCCGGCGGGCGCAGGTTTTCGTGGACGATCCGGCCCAGGCTGTCCATTCAGGTGAGATTAACGTGCCGATCAGTAAAGGACTCTATCGCGAACCGGATATCGAAGGAACGCTTGGGGAGGTTGTCATCGGGAAGAAGAAGCGGAGAGATGCAGAGGCCATCACGGTCTTTGACTCGACCGGCCTTGCGATCCAGGATCTCGCGATTGCGAAGATCGCCATGCAGCATGGCAGGAAAATTGAGCTGCCGTTTCCATGAATCAGCAGGATCCCGATCAAAAAGGGGGGGTCTGCGTGAGACCCCCCTGCCATGTTGTTTTTAAAACGCGGACACCCCCCTACCCCCATGGGGGGAGGTATCCGGCAGCCCCCTCCCCCCGTTGGCTCGATCAGACTCCCCGTGATCATTATTGAGTAGCCTGAATGAACAGCGGTTTCGTCTGAAGTTCGATGCAACGCACGGATCCGGGACGTATGCAATAGTGCACAATTCTCACTTTTGAGGAGGGGGGTATCCGGCATACCCCCCCATTGTTTGAATCTTTGGAGGGGGTACCCTCAGTCCATTACTTCCTTGGGAGAAACTATCCTGGTTCACTTGCATGAGAACTCCCGGATCCAGATGGTTAAGTAAGATTCAAAAGGCACTGCATCAGATTCGTATCTCAGTAGGGAGAACGACAACGCGTGACTTCAACAAAAAAACCTGAATACCTGATAATAGGGGATACCACCGGCCATTTCCCTGTTGGACAAACGATTACCGATTCCCACTATAATGCGGTGAAGGAAGATTACGATGTCCGGATGAAGGATTGGGATGGCGATAGCCAGCAGAGCGGTGAAGGGAACCTGCAGATCTCCGGGCGGAAACGGGATCTGATCAAAGGCTTTCTTGAAGAGCGAAGGTACGTTCTCACCTCGGAATATTATCATTATAGCGTACGAGCACGCGGAAAAAAAGTTGATCCTGTGGCGATCTCGTTAAAAATCCAGGAATTGGGATTAAAGGGACTCTGGGTTCATGTTACCGGTGAACCAGGTTCCGGCAGGACCGCGGGAAACAGGAAATCACGGTGATTTTCTCCGCACAAGGTGCATGTGCACAACAAGTGGCAGGATTTTAAAAAAGGAAAAAACCGGGAATTACTTACTTTTCCGGCTGCTTTGCATACTTCTTCCAGATCTGCTCGCGGTACACCGGGCCGCTGTTGTAGGTACAGAAGGGGATAAGTTTCCCGTCAGGAGTTGCGTAGTGGATACAGCACCGCTGGACGCGCTCAATATCGTAATTGTACTTATCCATGAAGTGCATGGTGCCGATGAAGAGGGCGTTCCAGTGGAACTCCCGCAGGGCATCGAAATTCTGGCCGATCAGGGACTTGCTGATCAGTTTCCAGAACTCCGTTGTGTTGCTCTGCTCGCTGTTCTTGACAGACTCGTGCATGTTCTTCACGCCTTCGAGCAGGGCCTTGTACTTGTTAATCGCACCGCCTTTCTTCAGCGTCTCTGCCATGTGCTCGATCGACTCGAAGAGCGTATCAACATCCACCATGCGGTTGACCGGGACGATTCCCCCCTCGCGGGCAAAGACATACGTTGCCGCCCCGCAGTGCTGGTGAGCGGTAAACCTGACTTGTGGCCGGCCGGTGTAGGCTTCGACCAGGTCAGAGAACGGGAGGACGCAGGGGACCGGATAGAAATCATCCTTCTTGATGACGCCCCCCATCTGTTTTTCTATCCCTGCGAGGACATCCGGGATGGTGATGCGGGATTTCTGGACATCGTCGTCGCTCGCGGCACCGGTAAATGCGACCGGCTGGAAGTTGATCCCCCTGACAACCGCAATATTTTCAACGGCGAACCGGATGATGTCCCCGAGTTCCTGGTCATTCCGCCCGCGGATAACGGTCGGCACAAGGACGGTACCGAGACCCACATTCTTGAGATTCTCCAGGGCCTTTTTATGGATCTCCAGGAACGGGTTCGTCTCCGGTGTTACCCCGT
>JBAYMI010000248.1:0-4060 GCA_041663625.1 Methanoregula sp. | reverse complement strand
TTGTCGGCATCCGCGACCAGCTCCGGGACAACATCGGCGACGCGGTTGCGACCTGCCAGCAGGCCGGTATCCGCGTGCGGATGGTGACCGGTGACAACCCGGAGACCGCCCGCGCCATTGCGCAGGAATCCGGAATCCACAAGGGAGGAACGGTAATACCGGGCCCGGTCTTCCGGGCAATGTCCCCTGAAGAGCAGGTAACCGCTGCACAGAACCTCGATATCATGGCCCGTGCCGAGCCGATGGACAAGCTGCTCCTCGTGCAGGCGCTCCAGAAGTCCGGGGATGTTGTCGCGGTGACGGGTGACGGCACCAACGATGCCCCCGCACTCAAGCATGCCAATGTCGGATTTGCCATGGGCATTGCAGGAACCGAGGTGGCCCGGGAGGCAAGCGATATTATCCTGCTCGATGATTCATTTGCTTCCATAACGCAGGCAGTCTGGTGGGGCCGGTCGCTGTACGAGAACATCCAGCGCTTCCTCCTCTTCCAGCTGACCATCAACTTCTGTGCCTGTCTCCTCGTCTTCCTGGCGCCGCTCCTTGGCTACCAGGAGCCGTTCACGATCATCCAGATCCTCTGGATCAACATCATCATGGACACGCTTGCTGCGTTTGCCCTCTGCTCTGAAGCCCCTCATGCAGGGCTGCTCAAACGCCAGCCGATACCGCAGGACGCAACCATCATCACGCCGTTCATGTGGCTCTCGATCATTGTGACCGGTGCAGTCCTGATCATCGGCGGGCTCCTCCAGCTGGCAACCGGGTTCCTGGGAGGATCAACGCCGGATGAGATCCGCACGGTCTTCTTCTCGGCATTCATCCTCGCTGCGGTCTGGAACGGCATCAACTGCCGGGCCCTTGACGGGAAGATGCCGGCATTCTTCAGGGGAAACCCGATGTTCTTTGTCATCATGGGTCTCGTGGTCGCCCTCCAGATTGTGCTGGTGCAGTACGGCTGTGCGATATTCAATACCGTCCCGCTCTCGGCCGTCCAGTGGGTGACGATCATCCTTGCAACCGCATTCGTCCTTGTTGTCGGGTTCGTGCTCAGGGTGGCATACCGCGGGTACCTGGCAGGAAAGAATCCTGTACCTGCCTGAGTTCTTATTTTTTAAACGGATCGCGTACCGCGACCACCATTTTTGCTTCTGCCGAAATCATTCTCTCTCTCTTGCGATACTCTTATGGACCTGTTCCGGCAGCCGCTGCAGAAGCATCCTCATATTCTGTACTGTGTCGTCCTGTCCGGGGTCATCGCCGACCCGTCCGCCCCGGGGGACAACTTGGCGCAAGAGGGGGGCGATCTTTTCTGCAAAAAAATGTTTTCAACAGAGCAGGAAAATCCGCAGAAAAAACCGGAAATTTTTTTCTGAAGAAACCGGACGAAAAATTATTTTAAAATTTTTCCGGAAATAATCGCGGTGACTCCCTCAACCGGAGTGTATGCCCTCACCCCCCGTTATCGTCGGAAAACCATCATACCGACGATAATCCGGCCCCGAAGCATGTCCCGATCATCAAAAGGACCCTAAATCGGGGCGCATATAACGCCCTCCGGAGCCTCATAGCAGCGTTTGGCGGGACTTTTTTTCCGGCCCGCCCCGATTCCCTTTATGCACCGTCCCGGACGGAAAACTCACCCAGATCTTAAAAACGTCATTTCGGGTCTCTCTGGCTGAACGGGCGCTGCATATTCTCCGGATGGGATTCGGGCGTTTTACGGGGTTTTCTAAAAATGCTCTTTTTGGTAAACCGGGCATTTTACGTGAAGATCGGAGTTTCATCCCCCCATTTTCCCGACCCCCGGATCCACGGGGTAAGGGAAGATTACGGGGGATTTTCCGGGGATCCCCGGTGGCGTTCCGGTATCTGCGTACAGGATTTTTCTTTCATGAGTGCTGACCGTTTGGAAAAAATGGGAAAAAAATTTTCAGCCGGGTCTACCATTTTTGGAAAAATTTTCTCTGTTGAAAATTTTCTCTGTTGAAATCCTCTTTCACAAAGATGGGGGCTGATGCCCCCTGCCCTTAAGGATAACTGCCGCCGACCAAAAAGGGTGCCTCGCGGCGGCCTCAGTTACCGGTCATTACGGGAGCCTGAAAATTTTTATTTTTAGAGAGAGTAATTCGTCGTCATCGCATCCGGGGGTGCCACGAGCGTGCGGGGCAAAGCCCCGGGAGCGTCTGAGTTTGCTGAATGATTTCTCCAGTTCACATTTTTTTATTTTTTTACCCGGGATAAACCGGGATATTTCTGATGCTCATCATGGCCTGCATATCCTCCGCGGTTATGGCACTCCCGTGATGTGATGATATCGCGTACTTATGAGAAAGCAGGCGTCCGGAGACTCCCTGCCATTGCATCGCAAAATACCCCCTCTGCAGGATATGCCGGATCTGTCAGCATTACAAAAGAATGCAGTTTCAATAACCAGCCGCAAAAATCACGGTTGCCGGCGGAACCCTCAGGCCTTTTTCTTTCCCGCTGTGCTGATCAGGCGATGGATCTCGGCAAATTCCTTCTCCGGATCGCCACCCCGGTGAAGATAATAGTCAGCCCCGCAATCGAGAGCGGAGCGGATGTCGGTACTCATGTTATAGCCTGAGTACAGGATTATGAACGATGTGCACCCGTCCTTGCGCAGTTTCCTGACAAGGTCGATACCGGTCATGCCCGGCATGCGCCAGTCGGAGATAATGACATCATAGCGGCGTTCCCGTGTCTTCTCGATCGCCGTTGCGGCGGTACTGGATATATCTACAGCGTTGGTGGGCTCGTCTTCGAGATCGAGACGGATAATATCAAGAATGTCAGGATCATCGTCAACGAGAAGGATGTGCGGCATTTTAAACCCGGGTTGATCTCCGTATTTTGTGTTGCAGGACGGAGGTATTTATATATTGTTTTTTTAATCCGGATTGTTTCGGGGAGACAACCTGTTTTCCGACTAAACATGATCTTTTCCCGCGGTCTTCCCGGTGAACCGGTAGTAGGTTTCGGGTACCCGGATCTCGAACCGGGCACCATCCTCCGGGACGCCGTTCTCGGTAAGGTCAATTCCTGTCAGCGACAGGATTTCCCGTGCAATGAGCAGCCCGTGATCTCCGGATCCATCATTCTGTACTTCGAATAACTGCACTTTCTCTTCCGGAGAATATCCCGGCCCTTTGTCCTCAAGCACGATGAAGAGCGCGCTGTCCCTGAAATGATGGCTGATCCGGATCTCCGCATTCTCCCTGCCGCGTTCCTGTGACCTATCGATGAGCCGGTCAAAGACATGGTCCAGCTGGCCATCGGCAAATATGTCCACGTCCGGAAGATCCGTGCTGATCCTGGCTGCTTCATGCTCTTTTCGGTTCAGCACACCGGCAACGAGTGCCGGTATGTTCTGCCATTCCGGGGGATGAATCCCCATATCCTTGAACTCGCGGGTCAGGTTGATCTCGGTCCTGATAGCCTTTGCTGCCTGCTCCTGGTGGTTGAGGTAATCAAGCAGCCGGGGATCCGTAACAGCTTTCTTCGTTCTGCCAAGATAGGCAAGCAGGATCGTGATCTTGTTCTGGATGTCGTGACGGGCAATGCTGGAATAGATATTGAGTTTTTTGTTTGCTTCCTTTAATGCGCTGTCCAGGCGTATCCGTTCTGACAGGTCGCGCGAGGAGCAGTAGACAAATTCCTTGCCCCGGTACTCAAGGTGGGTCAGGCGGATTTCGGCAGGTACGCGGGTCCCGTCCTTTTTTACAAGAGGGGTTTCTCGGGATACCTGCCCCCCCCGTTTAAGTTCCTGCCAGAGTTGATCCCAGTCAGCAAGGGTGTAACCGTGAACAACTTCGCCAAGCGAGCAGCCCAGCAGTTCAGTTTTTCCATACAGGAGTGTCTCTGCGGCAACCTCATTGGCATACCGGATATGTGCATTCTGGTTTATCCAGAAAACCATGTCGGTCGACCTGTCCATCGCAAACTGTGCAAGGAGAAGCTGTTCTTCCATCTGTTCCCGCTGGGCAATCTCCTGGTACAACTGCCGGTTGATCCCGCGCAGCTCTTCCGTGCGGTGGAC
>JBAYMI010000247.1:0-4081 GCA_041663625.1 Methanoregula sp. | reverse complement strand
GAGACGATCATCTTCCCGGCAGGTGCCCCCCACGCCCTCTCGGCCATCACGAAGTTCAAGATGTCGCTTGTCATGATCAAGGAGTGAGAGGATGGGCGGAAACGACAGCGACGGGAATTACTGCACGATCTGCGGCGGCATTCCCCCGGACCGGATCACGACCAAAAGAGTCCTGATCGATGGGAAGGAGACCGGCATCGATCACCTCGACTGGATCTTTGACGAGGTGAAGAAACTCGGGATCACGAACGACACCCAGCTTGCCGAAGAGATCCTCAAACGGGTGCAGCAGTTCAATTACGTACCGACAAAGAAGACGGACGTGTACGCGGCGGGACTTGTTGCAGCGTATAAGAATTTCCTAGCGGGAAAAGAATAATTGTACTCTGCTGAAAACTTTTTTGGGCAGGCAGGATAGTCCCCACAGCGAATCAGTCCCCCCCAATTTACCCGGGGTCAGATCGTTTTCAAAAAGAAGAAGGGGGGAATCCAGGTCTATTGCAATTTCCCGGTCGTTGTATTCCCGGAGAAATCGGTCTAGTCGGTATCTGACGATTTGAAGGTTCCCCGCCGCCACACGTCATTCCGGTAACTGCCGTCATAACCACCCATCAGCACAATACTGCCATCCGGCATCCCCACACTATTTTGACCCATTCGCGCGGTCCAACCGGCACTCGCATCGATCCGGTTCCATGTAGTGCCGGAATCCTTTGACTGCCAGGTGTCGTTAGTATAGTGCTCGTTGTTACCTCCTCCGAGGAGGACAATACTCCTGTCGGGCATTGATACCATGCTGCTAAAATATCGTTTCGACCAGCCGGAACTGGCGTTCACCCGAGTCCAGGTGGCACCGTAATCTTCCGAACGCCATGTTTCATTCGAATAAGTCGGGCCGAATGTATAGCCTCCCGTGATCACGATGGTGCCATTCGATAGCGCCACCATGCCGTGACCATACCTCGGGGACCATCCGGCATCCGCCGTTACCTTGGTCCATGTCGTACCCTTATCAATGGATCTCCATACATCGCTGAACTGGACATACCCGCCCGGCAGTGTGCCCCCGGAAACGATAATGCTGCCATCCGGCATCACAGCGCTGCTGAGCGATTCACGGGGTGTCCAGCCGGTACTTGCATTGACCTCGGTCCACGTGGTCCCGTTATTCGTTGATCGCCACACATCGTTTCTCGTGCGGCCATCTTCGCCACCTATGAGCACGATGCTGCCATCCGGCAAAGCTACGCTGTTGTGGTAACATCTCCCGGTCCACCCGGCGTTCGGACTCACCTGTGACCAGGTAGCGCCGTTATCCGCTGACTTCCAGGTCTCGTTGGAGTACCCCTTGTCATTACACCCGCCCATCAGGACAATACTGTTGTCCGGCAGCACCACGCTGCTGAAATAACCCCGCACCGACCATCCGGCACTCTCATTGACCTGCGTCCAGCTCGCATTGGCACTCATCACGGGAATTACCAGGAACATAAGAGATAATCCGAGTATTACGATATTCCGGAACGAGTGATAGTGTCCATGAATTATTCTGTCATCCTGTCTCATCGTATTTTCACTAGATACGTATTGTATTTCTAACCCAATTTGAATCAGACGATGAGTGAAAAAAAAATTTCACTTACGGGATGACATGCCATTCCCGCAGACCCCCCACCGGTTCTTCCCAGTCGATGACGGCCGTTCATGCACGCAGAATTGTCTGGAAATTCTCAATGCTCAATACATTCGTGATGACAAAAAAAGATAAAAAAATAGAATAATTACCTGATCTTCAATTCACTTTTTTGGCTTGACAGCCTTGTCCATATCAGCCTTTGCCTTCTCCACTTCGGCTCTGGCCCTGGCAAGAATGTCGTCAAAGGATTTCTGGACCTGGACCGTGGTCTCTTTCACGGTCTTCTCGATGTGCTTCTTGCCCTCTTCCGTTGCCACGAGATCGTGCGTGGCCTTTGCAAGGTCATCCATGGCGGAGATGACCGATTTGGTTGCGGCGGCAAGGCGGATATCAATCGGCTCCTCAACTTTTGCGGCTGGGGCCACGGGTTCCTCCACCCAGACGCCCTTGTCAAAGTGTCCTTTCTTTTCGGTCATGGTGATCACTGAATACTGATATGGCTTACCATTCTTTTATAGTGCAACTACAAAAGCCTTCCACACCGGAGGAGAGCGGGAGAGTGCCCATCCTTCACACAAAAAGATGCGATGCGAAAAAATAACCGGGTAAACAGGGAAAGGGCGATCTATTCCCCCGCCCGCTGCCGGTAATGCCTGGAGGGGACGATCATCTCGAACCTGCTGCCGCTCCCCGGCTCCCCGTTCTCGTAAATGGCGATGCCGGTTATGGAGAGGATCTCGCGGATCAGGAAGAGGCCCATGCCGGAATTCCTGCCAAAACCCCGGGCGAAGATCTTCTCTTTCTGGTCGGAGGGAATGCCCGGGCCGTCATCTTCACAAATAATCCGGAGCACCCGCTCCTCTTCAATGCAGGAGAACCGGATCAATGCATGGGGTCCGGCATAGCGCAGGCTGTTGTCCATGAGATTGAAGAAGACCTTCTCGAGGAGCGGATCGGCAAAGATCTCCAGGGAGGAGAAGGCGCCCTCGAATGCAACGGACGGGATCTTCAGGGGGTGGCGTGCACGCTGGATCGTGGCGCACAGGTTCTGCCACTGGGGCGAACTGATACCGATGTTCTGGTAATCCCGGGTGAAAAGGATCTGCGAGTAGATGGTATCGGAAACATGTTCGCTGCGCAGCAGGTATTTCTTCACGATCGCATCCGCCGACTGCTCTTCAGCCAGGGACAGGTAGGAGTTCAGGACGGTGAGCTGGTTGAGGATGTCGTGGCGGGTGATCTCGTTCATCAGGTTCAGTTTCCGGTTGATAGCTTCGAGATTCCGTTCAGCGGTTTTCCGTTTCGTGATCTCCGTTGATATGACCGTTACGGCAGTGATCGTGTTGCTCGCGGAATCGAATACCGGGTGGAGTTTCCGGAGGAAATGCTTCCCTTCCTTCTCGTACTCATCCTGCACGCCGGCCTTTGTCATGAGCACCCGGGTTACTTCCGCCCGGAACACCGCGGTCTCCTCCGCGGTATGGAAGTCGCCATACGATTTCCCGGCATAGGTCTCCGGCAGCAGTCCTTTCCGGATGAGATGCCGGGTGTTGATCAGGAGGTACCGGAGATCGCGGTCAACGGTATAGATCGAGTCCTCGACCGATTCCACGAACGAGTGGTACTGCATCTCGGACGTCCGCAGGCGCTCTTCAGCCTCCTTCCGGTGTACGAGGGCTTCTTCCGATCTCTGCTGTTCCCGGTGCATCGCCGATAAGGGAACTGCCATGATGATGACGGCGATGATACTGGTAAACCCGATCGTGATGAGGTGGGATTGCCAGATCGTGACCGCCGGGACGACGAACTGTTTGGCCAGTTCGAAGACGGTCATGAGCACGGCCATGAAGAGAAAGACGATGGCAAGCGTCGGGCAGAGCCGGGAAAAAAGGGTGCCTGGGATCCTGGATATTTGTGGCAAGGTGGTACTCACGGGTATCGGTGGTCACACGGGGGATTGGCCCGGGTTCGTGATTCCGGCAACGGGTTGTTCACCGGCCGGCTGCCTGACTGCCGAGAGCCGGGCCACACCGAACCGGGGGCTGAGGGTGATATGGACCCGGAAGACCACCGGGCCGATCCTGACATCCCGGAATACCGATTCGGTATGGGACTTCTCCATTCCCCGGAGGATATCCCGGATATCCGGGGGATAGAACTCTTCAAGCGTACCCCGGCTCCCGTAGCGGACCATGGCATCGATCGCGGCATCGTTGAAGTACGTGATCTGGCAGTCGCGGTTCAGTTCGATCACCGGGGTCAGCTCCATATGCGGAAACGGTGCCGTGTCCTTCAGCCCGCGGGTAACCTCCATTCTCCGGGAGGGATCGGTCATCATGATCATGTGGCCGAAATGGAGGTTTCCCCGGTCGAGGGGCGCGATGTGGATGACGTATTCGAGCGCGATCCCGTTCTTGTGCCGGAACCGCGTGGTGATTCTCGCGG
>JBAYMI010000246.1:0-4082 GCA_041663625.1 Methanoregula sp. | reverse complement strand
GACAAGCGGCACGGTAAAGAGCGCCTTGCCGACAATCCACTCGTCCTTTACCGGTTCGGGTGTGCCGATACCCTTGTAGGAGACGAACTGGTCCGGGGCCGGGTTGTTGTCCCCCCAGGTGATATAGCCGTCATGGGCAACGGTATAATTCATCTTGAGCTGGTTGCCGCGGATCTCGGTCAGCGGCGTGGTATTCGTTGCATAGACCATGGCCCGGTGGATGATGGGATGGACCGAGGACATGCCGTTGGGTTTGTAGATGATCACGTCACCGTAGCTGTTGAACTTCGAGACATTCGCAGCTTTTCCCTCTTCCCAGGTCATGAGATCCCCGTACCGGTCCTGCTGGACAACAACCACGAGGTCGCCGATGTTCATGTTGGGGATCATGCTGCCCGATTCGATGGTGACGACCGCCGGCCATGTGCCGCAGATGAGGAACAGGGCGAGGGCAATGGCGCCGACAACGCCCACCACCCAGAGGAGGTCGCGGGCGAGCGATACAGCCCAGTGTTCACTGGTTCGGAATTGTGCGAAGAGCGTGCGGATATCCCGGGGAGTGTCTTTGTCAGCCATCGGTATGCCTGCGGGTTTTGTATAGTGTTGAATCCCGCACACATTAACCATGCGGGATCGCCTTTAGAGGCGAGACGGTCAGCGGGGGATAAGAACGCCTGAAAGGTAGGAGAGGCCGAACAGGACAAGGAAGATCCCGCAGACTGCCATGATACGGTGATACGTGGTATCCGAGAGGAATGTCCTGCCCTTGGCTATACCGGTGGATATGAATGTGTACCAGCCGGTATCGGCAGCCCAGTGGCCAATCATGAAGACTACGGCAAGAAGAAGCCCGCCTTCAAGCGACGCGATCAGGAGGGCACTCCCGACCGAGAGCCACCAGATCCAGAAGTAGGGATTGGCGGCGCTGGTCAGGAGGCCGGCCATGTACGGATTGGCCGCGGCCTGCGCAGGTGTAGTGCTAAGACTTGCACTCCGGCTGCCGCTGATCGTCATGATACCGAAGATGATGAGCGCGATCCCTCCGATCACAGCGATTGTCGCGGTGTAGGGAGTTGCAAAACCCGCAAAGCCGAGGATGATTATGAAGAATAGGGCAGTCTCGATGATGATGTGGCCGAGCGACACCTTCAGGCCCGCGGTCCAGTTCCCGGCAAGGGATGCGTTGATGGTGGCGACCAGTGTCGGGCCGGGCGCAAGGGCCCCGGTGAGACCGATAAGAAAGCCCAGTACCAGCGTTGAGAAAATTTCATACATGGTATCGCGTGCCCGTTTGCAGGTACCTGTTTTATCCACGGGGTAATGAATCCGCCCTTCCGGTTTTTCTCGGTTCATGCAATGACAGGATAACAGGCTATATTTTCCCGGCAACCAATGATCTGGTATGCTCACCGTGCCGGAGATCGCGTTCTGCTTCCTCGATGCCGGGTTCCAGGTGCACCCGGACGTGGTGCGCTATATCCAGGAGCAGGACGAACCGGATCTCATCAACCGGATCCTTGCACAGGTGCCGGCAGATACCGTTGTGGTATCCGCAAAACATATCCCCGGGATGCATGCCACCCGGGACGGAACCCGGTTCCTTCTCGATCCCAGTGTCGAGGTCGTGAGCGGGATCGCAGGCACATCGGGCCCGGTCAATGGGACCGGCGATTATCTCTATTATTTCCGGGACCGTTTCAGCCGCCTCGGCGCGATGATCCGGGCGCGTACCGGTGCAATGCCCATCGAGGCGCTGACCAAGAGTACCCGCTACCGGCAGGAGGAATGCACCGTCATCGGGATGGTCGTGGATATGAGCACCACGAAGAACAACCATCGTATGGTTGAGATTGAGGACCTGTCTGCCAGTATAAAGGTGCTCTTCCGGCAGGGAAAGCCGGGGTACACTGATGCCGAGAAGATCGTCCACGACGAGGTGATCGGAGTCAAAGGGAAGCTCTCGAGCGACGGGCACCTCTTCTTTGCCAGTCAGATCTACCGCCCGGACATCCGTATCGACAATACCCCGTTCAAGAGCGAACAGCCGGGAAAGGCTGTCCTTATCTCGGATGTCCATGTCGGGAGCAACACGTTCCTCGAAGGCGCCTGGAACCGGTTTGCAGACTGGCTCTCGGATTCGGATTACCAGTATCTCCTCATTGCCGGGGATCTCGTGGATGGTATCGGTATCTACCCGAACCAGGACCAGGAGCTGACGATCAAGAATATCTACGAGCAGTACGATGCGTTCGGGGCGATGCTTGCCGATCTTCCCTCGCGGATAAAGATCATCGCCGCGCCGGGCAACCACGACGTGGTGCGGGGGGCAGAGCCCCAGCCGGTGATCCCTGAGGCGTTCACGAAGAAGTTCCCGTCCAACTGCACGCTGGTCGAGAACCCAGCAGTCGTCAACCTCCAGGGCGTGCGGGTGTTGATGTACCACGGGAGGTCCATCGATGATATGATCGGCCTGATCCCCGGGGCATCCTACGACCAGAGCGGCCTGATGATGGAGGAGATGCTGATCCGCCGCCATCTTGCCCCCGCGTACGGCCGCCGGACACCGATCGCTGCCGGCAGGAGCGACCGGCTGATCATCGATCCCCTCCCCGAGATCCTCCACACCGGCCATGTCCACATCAAGGGCATTACGACATACCGTGGCGTGCTCGGCGTCAATGCCGGAACCTGGCAGTCCCAGACCGCGTTCCAGAAACAGATGAACGTGAACCCGACGCCGGCGCTTGCGGTTGTCGTGGATTTGCAGACGCTGGTGCCGGAGACTTTTTCGTTCCTGTGAAAAAAGGGGTTTATGTAACCGCAGATTCACGATCCTTCTTCTCAACAATTCCCTGCAAGAACTCTTTTCCCTGGGGCTGGGGAATGGGCCGTCCCTCGCTCCTTGCAGTATCGAGCCAGAGATCCATCGCGACCTTGACCTCACGCAACGCCGCTTCTTCAGAGTCTCCAAAGGCAGAACAGCCTGCAAGCTCGGGCACTACTGCAATATACCCCCCGTCTTCCTCGCTGTAAAAAATCTCTATCGTATATTTATGCATGATCGGCCTCCTCCAGCAGTGAATAGTTCTCAATTATTTTACACACCTGTTTCAACCGATAAGGTTTTGCCTTACCGCCAACATCCTGAAAATTCAGCATCTCCCGAACATCGTCCCGAACGAAAATCCTGTGGCTTCCTTTTCCCCCGCGGCAGATAAAACCAAATTTTTCAGCCGCTGTGCACAGGAGATCGAAACGGATATGCTTTGCATGATCTTTCAGATGGCGATACAATGCACGCTTATCCATTGAAACAGAATACACAATATATAATTTAAATAAAATACCTGATGGAGTGAAAGTAATCCCGCCACGAGGGGGATACGAGAGATTCTCCTTCCCGGAAAAAAAGTGCGTGGGATTTATTCTTTCTTTTCCGCCGGTTTTGCCCCGTCTGCCGGGGCTGCTGCCGGCTCCTTCTTCTTCGGGCCGGCGACCGTGACCTTCTCAATGCCGCCCCGGGCCGTCATGGCCGGGCGGTACTGGTTGTCCATGGTCAGGCACGTGGTCGGGCAGGTGTCAACGCACACGGCGCAGACCACGCAGCGCATGTTGTCGAGCTCCCAGGTCTTCTCTTTCACGTCAACAGTGATAGCCTGCGTAGGGCACTTGCGCTGGCAGGTACGGCAGGTGATGCACCCTGCCGGGTTGATGATGACATGCCCGCGGGTATTGGCGGTCTTCTTGGCCGGCTTTGCCGGGTACATCAGGGTTGCCGGGCGGTTGAACAGGCTGGTGATGACGATCTTTGTGTTCTCGAAGAATGTCATGGATCTCACCGCTCCGCACAGCCGATGCAGGGATCAATGGACAGCACCACAACCGGGACATCCGCAAGCTCAACACCCTTCAGAAGCGTAACAAGCGGGGGGATGTTCGTGAACGTCGGGGTTCTCACCCGGTGCCGCACCAGGTTCTTCTTGCCATTGCCCTTGATGTAGTGGATGACCTCGCCGCGGGGCTGCTCTGTCCGCGAGAAGTACTCCCCGTCCGGCGCTCCGGTCACCTTCATGTCGACCGGG
>JBAYMI010000245.1:0-4094 GCA_041663625.1 Methanoregula sp. | reverse complement strand
GGTTTTTTATAAAAACTCTTAACCTGTCAGCGCACGTGTAGAGAGTAGTGATACTCGTGGAACGACAGCCCGTTAAATCCCGGATTATGAAGTCTGTGGGATATGATGACAGCACAAAAATCCTGGAGATTGAATTTCATACCGGACTTATTTACCAGTACCTGGGCGTCCCGCCAAAAGTCTACGCCGATCTCATGCGTTCGGATGAGATCGTAAAATACTTTTCCGAGAAGGTCAGGCCCAAGTTCCAGACAAAACCGGTTGCTGCCAAATAACCTTCCCGAAAATTCACGGACGATTGCTTTGGCCATAACCCCGGTCTACATCAGCACCGTATAGCCTGCCTCACCCAGTACATGGATGAGCCGCTCGTCCCATGCAGCATCGTCAGGTTCGGTGATGGGGTTGATCTGCTCTTCAAAGATCCGGGTCAGCCGTTCATCTTCCGATGCAAGGAATCTCTGGCACATGATCCGCCCGGCCCGTCTTCCCTTATTGTCGAGGATGAGGATACGCCAGCAGCCATAGTCCTTGCAGATCTCCGGGCGTGTCAGGTGGACGGTGCAATACCCTTTCGCACCGGCATGGTCATACCGGAAGAACGGGCAGGCCTCGGGGCGTTCGGTAAAGATACTGCGGTCCAAAAACAGTGCTACCTTATCCGGGTCAACGGTAACGGTTGTTTTCTCTCCGGTATACTCGTTGTTGACCAGATACCGGTAGTTGCCATAATCCTCCCGTATGGTATGCACAAGGCCGAGATGGCTGCAACATTCCCCGCACTGGCTGCACTCAAACGGCATCAAAAACCCGGTTACCGGGTATCATCGTGCCGGCTTTTAACCGCATCGGATTGCGTGGATTCCGGTAATACGCGGAAACCCGGCCATGCCCCGGGCCGGATGAATTTCAGGCAGGCCCCAATTGAAAATTTTTTGCCGGACCTTGCGTGAAAAATTCCAGCTCCCTCAAACCCGGCACAACCCCCAAGATTAAATTCTCTGAAATGAATGTTGAATCAATGGATTACAAGATGTTCCCGATCGAACGCCAGAAAAAACTGGCCGTATTAATTGACGCGGAAAACGCCCAGGCAAGTATCATCAAGAACCTGCTGGATGAAGTTGCCAAATATGGTGTTGCGTCCGTCAAGAGGATCTATGGCAACTGGACCACCCCCCAGCTCCAGCCCTGGAAGGATGTCCTGCTCTCCCATTCCATCATACCCATCCAGCAGTTCAATTACACGTCGAAAAAAAATGCAACGGACAGTGCGCTGATCATCGATGCCATGGACCTCCTCCATGCCGGGAACCTGGACGGGTTCTGCATTGTTTCCAGTGACAGCGACTTCACCCGGCTGGCCTCAAGGATCCGGGAATCCGGCCTGATGGTCTATGGATTCGGGGAAGATAAGACTCCCAAAGCGTTTGTCGATGCCTGTGACAAATTCATCTATACCGAAATCCTGCGGCCAGCGGAACAAACAACGGAACCGGTCGGGACTGCCACGCCGGTTTACCGGAACACCACGGTTTTCAAAGACATGAAGAAGGACCAGAAATTCCTGAAATTGCTAAAGAACAGTGTCGAGGATTCTTCGGATGACCAGGGCTGGGTCGAACTCGGCCTCGTAGGGCAGAACATCCAGAAGAAGAGCCCGGAGTTTGACTCGCGGAATTACGGGTTTAAAAAATTCTTCGACCTCATACGCTCCCTGGACCTGTTCGAGATAGACGAACGGCAATCAAAGGACCAGGTCGGGAAGATCATCTATATCCGGGAACGGACAAAGAAAATCCGTAAATAGGGCAGGGATGCCGCGATCATCGACCCGGTGATCCAGCCCCCCGAATCTTTTTTCACCCCGGGCCCTGCCCGGCGCTATCACCCCCCCTTTCCTCGGTATTTGAGGGCAACGTGATCTTCAGATCTCCGATGTGAATGCCCGTCCATGAGCGTTTCACCGGAGCACATTCTCTCTATAAAAAAGAAAAAATTCCCGGGATACTCTTATCCCATTCCGCCCGGCGGCATGCCGCCGGAAGGTCCGGCTGTCCGTGCTGACGCGATGACATCATCGATGCGCAGGATCATGACCGCGGCTTCGGCAGCGCTCGAAATGGCCTGCGTCTTCACCTTTAAGGGTTCGACAACGCCGCTCTTGAGCATATCGACCGGTTTTCCTGCAATAACGTCAAGCCCGAAGGTCCGGTTTCCGGCTTCATGGGCAGCCCGGATAGCGACTATCATATCGATGGGGTCAAGACCGGCGTTCTCGGCAAGGGTCCGCGGAATGATCTCAAGCCCCTTTGCGAATGCCTCGATCGCGAGCTGGATCCGGCCACCGACCGTTGCGGCGTACCGGTGCAGCTGGAGCGAGACCTCGATCTCGGGGGCCCCTCCACCGGGAACGATCTTCTTCTCTTTAACGACAACGCTGACAACCATGAGGGCATCGTGGATTGCGCGTTCGAGTTCCTCGACCACGTGCTCGGATCCGCCCCGGATGATCAGGGAGACCGCCTTGGGGTTTTTGCATTTCGAGACAAAGATCATGTCCGACTCGGAGAGTTTCTTCTCCTCGACAAGACCGGCAGACCCGAGATCGGACGGGGTTATCGCGTCAATGGTGCTGACAATCGTTGCACCGGTTGCCCGTGCAAGATTCTCCATGTCGCTCTTCTTGAGCCTGCGTGCTGCAAAGATGCCGGCTTTTGAAAGGTAATGTTGCGCAACGTCATCGATTCCTTTCTGGCAGAACACAACGGTTGCGCCGGTCTTGATGATCTTGTCTGCCATTGCGTGGACCATCTGTTCGTCCTCGTCAAGGAATGCCTGCACCTGCTCGGGCCGGGTGATATTGATCTTTGCGGAGACCTCGGTCTTCTTGTATTCGAGCGCAGCGTTGATGAGCAGGATCTTTGCATTCTTCACTTCCTTTGGCATGCCCGGGTGCGCCCGCTCCTTGTCGACGACCATTCCCTCGATAAGGACGGTATCCTCGACAGCTCCCCCGACTTTTTTCTGCACGTTCACGTGCCCGATATCAACGGTGCCATCAGGATCGGTGACCCGGGTGATTGCCTGCACAACCATGGTGCAGAGCAGATCCTTGTATGCCTCTGCCCCTTTGCCGCTGATCGCTGTTTCTGCAACACGTTTGAGCATTGCATGATCGCCGGGTTTTACGGCTACTGCGATCCCGTTGAGGATCTCAAGGGACTTTTCCGCAGCCTTCTGGTATCCTTCCGCAATTACGGTCGGGTGGATGCGCTGTTCGAGAAGGTTCTCCGCATTTTTCAGGAGTTCCCCGGCAAGGATGACAGCCGATGTCGTGCCGTCACCGACTTCCTTGTCCTGGGTCTTTGCAATCTCGACCATCATCTTTGCGACCGGGTGCTCGATGTCCATTTCCTGCAGGATGGTGGCGCCATCGTTCGTGATGACGATTTCGCCCATGTTGTCGATGAGCATCTTGTCCATTCCCTTCGGCCCGAGCGTTGATCTGACTGCTGCCGCTACCGCTTTTGCCGCGGTTATGTTGTTGTTCTGGGCTTCCTGCCCGCGATTCCTCGTTGTTCCCTGCCTGAGAATAATGATCTGCTGCCCGCCAAGTTGTTGTGACATATCGTTCCTCGAATGTATGGTTGTTTCCGGGACCTCTCCGGCTTGCAGAATGTGGGTCCCTGTTCATTGGGGTGCAATGCCTGTCGCCCGGCGTCCCGGTCTGCCGGTTTTTGCGTGACATGCCCACGGTCGATCATGCGATCTCGTTGTGAAAAAATGGAGTCCGGAACAGATCTGCCCCACCGTACCAGGTTTTGGGGGATGCTGCGGCGCAACGGATGATGCACTGATCTTTGCTGTCAGTTGTATGGGGGACAATTGGTTCGTGGGTTCATAGATGTATCTGTCGGGGATCCGCGTGTTCCCCTCCCCCGGGTTCACCCGGATCCCTGCCCCCTTCCGGTTTTCACGTCAGTATATCCCCGTGAATCTTTTGTTCCTTCAGGTATACCTTCAACATGTCAGCGACCATTGGTATAGCATACGTAGTTGGTTGAATGAGTGGTTTTCACAGGAAAGACGAT
>JBAYMI010000244.1:0-4109 GCA_041663625.1 Methanoregula sp. | reverse complement strand
TTCGTTCGTGCTCTGGTATTTCGTCTTCCACGAAACAGCGCTCTTTGCCCTGACCGCCCTCATCTCCGTGCTCGTGGTCGCCTGCCCCTGTGCCCTCGGGCTTGCCACGCCGACCGCGGTTACGGTGGGCGTAGGCCGGGGCGCAGAGCTCGGCATCCTGATCCGGAATGGCGAGGCACTGGAGTCCGCCGGGAAAGTGACCACGGTTGTCTTTGACAAGACCGGGACGCTGACAAAGGGAACGCCCGGGGTGACCGATCTCGTGCCCTCCGGTATTTCCGAAGGGACACTGCTCGCGCTGGCCGCCAGTGTCGAGAAGAACTCGCAGCACCCGCTGGCGGTTGCCGTTGTGCGGGCGGCACAGGAGCGGGGCGTAAAGATTGAGGAGAGCAGCGGATTCGATACCTTCGGCGGAAAAGGCGTTTCTGCTATTGTGCTTAGCGAGACGGTGCTTGTCGGCAACCGTGCATTCCTGGGGGAGAGAGCGGTTGCGATCCCCGGCGTTATCGATGCCCGCATCACGGAACTCGAACGGGAAGGAAAGACCGCGGTTCTCGTTGCTGCCGGTGGGGAAATTTCCGGTGTGATCGCGATCGCCGATTCCCTCAAGGCGACAACACCGGACGCCATCTTTCGCCTTCGGGAGATGGGAATCCGCGTTGCAATGATCACGGGCGACAACAGGAGGACCGCAGACGTGATTGCCCGGCAGGCCGGCATTGAAACGGTCATAGCGGAGGTGATGCCGCAGGACAAGGAAGCAGAGGTCAGGGCCCTGCAGGCCAAAGGGGAGGTTGTTGCCTTTGTCGGGGACGGGATCAACGATGCCCCGGCCCTTGCGCAGGCGGACGTAGGCATTGCCATCGGGAGCGGCACCGATGTTGCCATCGAGAGCGGGGAGATCGTGCTGGTCCGGGACGACCTGCTCGATGCCGTATCCGCCATCCAGCTCTCGAAGAAAGTGATGGGGCGAATCAAGGGCAACATATTCTGGGCCTTTGCCTACAATGCGGCGCTCATCCCGGTGGCAGCCGGGGCTTTGTATCCTGCTTTCGGGATCACGTTCAGGCCTGAACTGGCGGCGCTGGCGATGGCAGCGAGTTCTGTTACGGTCGTCTCCCTCTCGCTCCTGTTAAAAAAGTATATACCCGATGCCAGGAAAGTCAGGTAACTGAGGGATACTATGGCTATTGACCCGATCTGCAAGATGACTGTCGATGAGAAGACAGCAAAGTTCACGAGCGAGTACAATGGGAAGAAGTATTATTTCTGCGCCCCGGGCTGCAAGAAGAAGTTCGATTCTGACCCTGCGAAGTACGCGTGATCATCCGGGCCGAATCGTCCGCGTTATTACGAATCTTCCCCCAAATCTTTCTTTTTTTCCCGGATTCCGGATAATCTTGATATAGAAACACTCAACAACGCTTTTTTAAGAAACCATCGGCAACCAGCCGCAAATACGGTGAAGATATGTCGTTCTTCGTCATCAGTCCTGAACTGTATGCATGGGTAATCCTTCCCCTGCTCATCTTCCTTGCCCGCATCGCCGATGTGAGCATGGAGACCATCCGGGTCATCTACATCTCGCGGGGGATCAAGTACCTTGCGCCGATCATCGCATTCTTCGAGATCATCATCTGGCTGCTTGCCATGGAAGTAGTCTTAAAAGATCTCTCGAACGTGGCAAATTTCATGGCCTATGCATTCGGGTTTGCCTCCGGGACGTATATCGGGCTCGTCATCGAAGAGCGCCTCTCTATCGGCACGGTTATCCTGCGGATTGTCACCACGGAAGAATCGACCGATGAGATCGTGTCGTTCCTGGAATCGGAGCACTACGGGGCAACGAGCCTGGATGCGAGGGGTACCCGCGGGGATGTCCGGATGATAATCTCGCTTGTCAACCGCACCGACGTCCCGCGGATCACGGGTCATATTGAAGAGACAAATCCCCGGGCGTTCTTCTCTATCGAAGATGTCCGGTACGTGAAGCAGGGCGTCTTCCGGCCAAAACAGCCCCGTTCGTTCACCGGTTTTTTCGACTCGTTCATCCATCTCCATAAAAAGAAATAACCGGTTTATGTTTTTTGTTAGGGAATCATCTCCGGCAGGGTTTCCCGGTGAGCATGATATAAAAGGCAGGGGAACAAAAGATCCCGATAGGAAATCCGGTTAACAAAAAAAGGGGCCTGGAGAGATCATGGTGAATGCGACATGAAGACCGAGATGCCGTTATCCAAACCAATCCGACGGTTCATCACCCATACGGAAGAACTTCTCGATACGGAGGTCTCGCTCCTGCGGCAGCCGGAGACCGACCCGATGGGCACCCTTGTCGACAAGTACACGTACGATATCGATACCAACGTCATCATTTTTCCCGCACATTACGTGGGCCTGCTCAAGGACTTCATCATCGCAAAACACTGCACGCACCTGCTCATGAAGGGAGCTGCAGCGAAACTGTCTGCCTACAGGGTCTGCTCGTACAACGAGGATTCCGTGTACCGGGGCATGCGCCAGATCTATCTCGATGCGCTCAAGGATGAAGCAAAGAAGGAGAACAAACTCCCCGTCCAGAAACTGATCCAGATGCTCTTCATTCTCTTCACCCACTTCAACGATGATGTGAACGAGATCCCGTGGAACGCTATCAACAATGCGAGCGTGTACCACAGCATGCCCAAGATCAGAAAGACCCAGCTCTACCATATCATGAAGGAGAGCAAGAACGACATGGACGAGATGATGGACCAGGAATCCATCATTCCCCGCCGGTATTTCGTGATGAACAAGGCGATGTTCTATGCCCGCGACATGTACCTTGCAAAGACCCTTCCCGCAGATGAACTGATGCCGGTGCTGAATATCCCCCAGATGAAGAAATTCAACCACCTCGAAGTCAAGGAGATGCTGACGACACGGTGGACGCAGACGGCATGGTACCAGTCCAAGGTCTTTGGCGACAACATGCTGGAGATCATGGAGAAGCCGCTCGGCCCGGTGGACTGGAAGGAGGAGGCAACCCTCGAGCATTACCATGAACTCTACAAAGTCGGGGTTCTCGTAACCGACAACCTCCTCTCGTACATGACCATGCGGGACTGGTTCGTATGGGATACTCCCCAGAACCTGATCGCTGCCAATGAGAACAGGGACGAGTACGAGAAATCTGCATTGAAGAAAATTTTCGGGGACCTCATTTCCGATGCATGGGGGGATTCATGAACGGTTTCCCCCGGATACAGACAGGCCGGTGAATTATGCCAAGCAAGGAAGTACTCGAACTGTTAAGAAAGGGAAAGGCTTACGCCGCGAGGACAAAATTCAAGGATGCCCTCCTGTACTACAACAAGGCGCTTGCCCTGGAACCCGGTTACCCGGAGAGCCTCGTCCTCCGGTCTTCGGCCTATATCGATACCGGGAAATACAACGAAGCTCTTGTCGATTGTGACAGGGCCTTGTCGGTGAACCAGAATTATGCCGATGCCTGGTCGAAGAAGGCGCTGGTCCTCTTCTACCTTGACCGGTTTGAGGATGCGATCGTGGCCAGTACCCGGGCGACCTCGCTGAACGGCAACGATGTGTCGGGATGGTACATCAAGGGGGTCTGCCTGGACGAGATGGGCAGGAGCGATGAGGCCCAGGAAGCGTACGGGAGATCGCTTGAGCTGGAGATCATCCTCGATATCCAGGCAGAGAGCAAAAAAATCCAGAGAAAATAGTTCTTTTTTCAGGATGGTTCCGGTACCCGCATTTGCGCCAATCGAAAGCATTATGAAACGATAAACCAATGCAGAATCCAATGGAGGAGTCCGGATGATTTCTAAGACTGTGGAATCTGCACTGAACCGGCAGGTGAACCGCGAGTTGTACTCTGCATACCTGTACCTCGCGATGTCTGCCTATTTTGAGGCCGCGAACCTGAAGGGATTTGCGAAATGGATGCGCATCCAGGCAAAGGAAGAGCAGGCCCATGCCATGAAGATCTATGATCACCTCATTGCACGCGGGGGAAAGATCGCCCTTGAGGAGATCGAGGCGCCAAAGGCGAAATGGACTTCGGCCGGTAAGATCTTTGAAGAGGTCTGTGCCCACGAGCAGAAAGT
>JBAYMI010000243.1:0-4133 GCA_041663625.1 Methanoregula sp. | reverse complement strand
CGCGTGCTTCTCTCCCATGTGGGCGAGAAGGGCGAGGATCACGAACGGGGCAACCATGCCGCCGGCCAGCACAAACTCGCCCAGGTCCCCGGAAAGGTTGCCAGCCGAGAGGCACAGGAGGGCACTGAAGAACGCGATCAGCGGGAGGATGATGAAGAAATCCCGGTATTTACTCTCGTTCAGCCGCGAAAACATCCTGAACATATAGGACGACCGGGGATTAATGCCTTTATTACCCGGATGCGTGGGTAAAACGGGCGGGATCGCGGGCTCTCTGATCCGTGCCCTTATGTATTCCCTCGCCAACAGTACTGGCACCGGGGGATGGCAGATCCTGCCAATGGCGACAGGCCGGCGATCCGGTGTTCAGATCTGGCATCAGGGCAGGTTTGTCAGAACTCAAAGCCTTTTACATTCCGGAACCAACATTATTCCAAGCGAGAATATCTAAGTGGCCAACAGAGGCGGACTCAAGATCCGTTCCCGCAGGGGTTCGCAGGTTCAACTCCTGCTTCTCGCATCCAATCCCCGAACCATCTGTTTTTTTATTCTTGCAGGAACCGCACGAAAATTTATTTTTGATAAACCAACTGCACTCTGTTTTCACCCATCGCCAGCGTTCTCCCCGCCACCCGACATTCCCGTCCGGACGCACTCCCGGGCCAGGTTCCGAACGTCAGAGAGGGGGGTCGCGTGGGTACAAACCTGATTCTCTGACCGCACAGAACCTGCATTTTCCCCACCGCGTCTTCCAGGCCAGACCACCTCATTTCACGTCGGCAATTATACCCGGATAAAAGTGCGGATCAAAGAAAATTCCTACATCAGGATCCTTGGCGCTTATTGATTTGTACCCACGCGACCCCCCCCTCGCGATCCGGATCCAGGTGCGAAAACCGGTATTTTTACGACGGCCGGTTATGGGTGGGTGGTGTAAATGGGCTTGGGGGGGGGTCGCATGGGTACACCATAATTTCAGGCGACCCGGTATGCACTGGCTGGCGGGGCCTTCCCTTCGATACTACCCGGTTCTGCCCATCCCCCCTGTCACACCGGCCCCTGCCAGGGTTCCCCGCAGAGGTCTCATCCTGGCAGAAGACAAAGGTTGATGTATTTGTATCCCTATTAAGAATAGACACGATTCCGGCGATCTTCATTACCCGCCGGAAACTCCTGCACACGCACCGTATGCAGGATAAATGCGGACGATGGCAGAGATGTCATCTTAAAAACACAGGCCCGGATGAAGATACCAGTGCCTGTGCAGGTCACGATGATCCACGGTCCCGTGGTGATGGCCTGCGTACGAGGCCCTGGATTACACCTCCAGCACGTACGGTAATACCCGGCCTGCGTATGGCCTGCCCGGATCCCGGGCAGAAGGGAAACGCTCGTGTTCCCATACCGAAGATCCAAAAAATCATTCGGGAACTCTATCGATCAGATACCTGATACAGGAGATACAACAACAATGGAAATTGAAATTATTGCCGTGGGCGGATATGATGAAGTCGGGCGGAACATGACCGCCGTCCGCGTCGGAAAGGAAATTGTCATTTTTGACATGGGGCTCCGCTTGGACCAGCTGATGATCCACGAGGATGCAGAAGTCGACGAGATGCATTCCCTTGACCTGATCAAGATCAAGGCAATCCCGGATGATACCGTGCTGCAGAATGTCGAAGGCACCGTCAAAGCCATTGTCTGCTCCCACGGGCACCTCGACCATATCGGCGCCCTCCCGAAACTGGCGCACCGGTACAAGGCGCCCATCATCGCGACACCGTATGCAACCGAACTTATCCGCCAGCAGATCTCCGGCGAGAAGAAGTTCGGCGTGGGCAACAAGCTCTTTGCGCTCAGCGCCGGGCAGAAATACACGATCTCCCCGAACATTATCCTGGAATTCGTGCATACGCAGCACTCGATCATCGATACCGTGACCCCGGTGCTTCACACCCCTCACGGTGCGATCGTCTATGCCTGCGATTTCAAGTTCGACCGGACACCGGTCATCGGCAAGCCGCCGGACTTTGCCCGGTTCCGCCAGATCGGCAAGGAGGGCGTGCTGGCCCTTATCGTGGAGAGCACGTACATCCACCGCCCGGGCCGGTGTCCCAGCGAGCGGATCGCCCGGGATCTCGTGCGTGACGTCATCACCAGTTTCGAAGACGACAAGAGTGCGATCGTGGTATCGACGTTCTCATCCCACATCGCCCGCGTGAAGACCATTGCAGAATGTGCCCACGAGATCGGCAGGAAGCCGGTCTTCCTCGGCCGCTCCATGCAGAAATATTCGGTTACCGCAGAACAGATGAAGTATGTCTCGTTCCCCCCATCCACAAGCGTCTTTGGGGACCGGAGGACCGTGGATCGCGTGATGCGCCGGATGATGAAAGAGGGCAAGGAGAAGTTCCTGCCGATCGTTACCGGTCATCAGGGAGAGCCCGGTTCGATCCTCACCCGTCTTGCAAATGGCGACACCCCGTACCAGCTGAGCAAGGGTGACAAGGTGCTCTTCTCGGCGAACGTGATCCCGAACCCGATGAATTTCGGTCAGCGGTATGTGGTTGAACAGCTGCTGAGGAAGACCGGGTCCCGGATTTTCGAGGACCTGCACGTGAGCGGCCATGCCTACCGGGAAGACCATTACGAGTTCCTCCAGCTGCTCCAGCCCCAGCATATCATCCCTGCTCACGCAGACCTGCAGATGACCTCGGGGTATGCGGAGTTTGCCGGTGATCTCGGGTATGTGATCAACAAAACGGTTCACCCGATGAAGAACGGTCAGCGGCTCAGGATAACCTGATACTGAGCGCGTGCGGATCACCGTTCATTTTTTTTATTTCCGGAATAACCTGCCCCTTCCGGTGCTCTTTTTTCGCGTCCTCCCGCTCTTCCCGTGGCCGGACCATCCGGATTTTTATCGTTCCTGCTGAACATTTTTCAACCGGACCTTGCAGGAAAACTTTCAATCAGATCCTGCATGTGAAAAAGAAACCAGATCTGAATATTTGAGAAAAAAGATCTTATGGTTCCGCAGTCTTCGCGTTGAGCTTGGCGGCGATGATAAAATCATTCAGGGTGAGGCCGCCGGCAGGATAGGTATAGAGCGAGATTTCCACCTGTCTTGACTCCTTCATGCAGATATCCGGGAAGTGCCCCTCCTCGGTTGCAAGGGCAGCGATCTCGTTGAAGAACGCGATGCACGCTGCTGCGTCGGCCTGCCCGAATTTTCTGGTGAGGTGACCGCTCGTGAGTATCCAGCCCGGCACCTGGGCGAGGAGCTCCATCGTCTCTTTGCGGGTAAGAGGGGGAGATCCGGCTTTATAAGTGGTGCACTTAGTCTGTGCGAGTTCCATGGTTATTTCTCGGTGCGCAGGACAAAAAAAGTTTCTCCACGGGAAATACAGCACAATGCTGCTCCCGCCAGAGGTTTTGCAGGTTATGCGGCAACTGCAGCCGGTTGACTTTTCCCGCTCTGCACCTGCATGACAACCATGACGACAAGGGAGATCGGGAGTGCTATTACGATCGGGTCCACCGCCGTCCACGGTGCGCCAAGGAGCGTGGCCCTGCCGAAGATTGCCTGGCAGAGACCCAGGAGTTTGGCTTCGGCTGCGTGGAAGAATGCGGTCCAGACAAACCAGACCACGGCACCGGTGACCATGCTGTACAGCGCCGCCTTTGTCGAGGGAGCCTTTGCATACACGCCGACAGCAAAGGCCGGCAGGAATGCGCAGGCACAGAGTCCCATGAACATCGCGGTGGCCCGGGCAATGATACTGATGGGGAGGAGAAAGGCGAGGATGGTCGAGAGCACCATCATGATGACGATCCCGTACTTGTGGGCCTGCATGGAGAGGGCGCACTCCTTGCCCCTGCCCCAGAGGTCGCAGATGAGGGCCGTTCCCATTGCGTGGTAGAGGGCCGAGAGCGTGGACATGGCCGCCGCGAGGAGGGTCAGCATGAAGATGACGACAAAGATATCCGGCATCGCCTGGTTGATAAAGAGCGGCATGATCGCGTCCACGTTGCCGCCCGCGGCATCGATGGCGATCTTGCCCGAGGTCTGGTAGAAATACACATTGCTGAGCGCACCGACTGTGAACGCGACACCGGTCATCATCAGG
>JBAYMI010000242.1:0-4162 GCA_041663625.1 Methanoregula sp. | reverse complement strand
CCTCGTTCACCCTCTCCGACCGGCTCCCCTGTCTTGATGTCGAGGACCTCGACTATCATGTGGTCCTCCTCGATGTGGATGCCCGACTTCTCGGTACAGGATCCTGCACAGGCCCCGAAGATGTCGGAGAGGCCATAGTACTCGTACAGGTTCGCGTTCCAGAGTTCCTCGATGTTCTCCCGGGTCTCCTTGATCGCCCCGCCGGGTTCGCCCGAACAGATGATGTTCCGGATACTGAGGTCCTTTGCCGGGTCGATCCCCAGTTTCTTCGCGGTCTCGCCCAGGTACCAGGCAAAGGATGGCGTGGTCCAGGTCCAGCCGGGCTGGAACTGTTTCACGAATGCCAGCAGCCGTTCGGACGGGATGGACCCGGCATGGATGCTGAGCGCCCCGAGTTTCTGGGCGCCAAGGACGCATGGGCCCCCGATGAAGAGCGAGAAGTTCAGGGCATGGATGTACCGGTCGGTCTGGCGCATCCCGCTCCGCCAGAAGAGGCGGGCCTGGCAGTCGATGAAGTCTTCGAAGTCCTGCGCTGTGAAGGGCGAGGCTGTCGGGACTCCGGTAGAACCGCTCGATGCGGAGATGTACACGATCTCCTTCTCGGGTACGGCTACAAGATCCCCGAACGGTTCGCTGGCCTGCTGGCGCTCCCGGATGGTCTGCTTGGTGAGGAACGGCAGGTTCCGGATATCGTCAACGGAATTGAGTTTCTTTGCGGGCAGTACCTTCTTGTAATACGGGGATCCCCTGCGGGCAAACGCAATCTCGTTGTTCAGGAGTTTCAGCTGGTATTTTTCCAGATCCTTCCGGGGCATGGTCTCGATGGTCTTGTCCCAGTATTTTTTCTCGGTCATGGTACACCTTATTCATGGTATCGGGCACAGGCACGGGAAGTATACCCGGCAAGTACCTGTTATCTCACATCAAATTGGTCCGAATCAAAATATACCCGAAGATAGGAGACATTTTTGCCGCAATCGGGGGACCTGGCCCCGGATGGCTGAGGCTGGCGAAAACAAACGCCTGCCAGGAACAAAAACACGGGATAATCTGCCCCTCACGGGGTTCATTGAGAGAAAAGAGGGGTACGCATGGAGGGCCGCATCATACGGCGATCACCTCGGGGGTTGGCCTGTTCAGCCCGTAGAGGCTCTGGCGGGCGTCAATGAAGTAATGGCGCTCGATGAGGAACTGCTCTTCCTTGAGCCTGTTCAATGCGTACCGGACAGTCCTTGACGGGAGGGAGGTCTCGCGGATGAGATCCTTCTGGGTGAGCTGTCCGCCTGATTCCAGCACTTTGTACACGAGCTTTGCCGATGGCGGCAGGTGCCCGATCTGTGCGATTCCTGTATTATTGCCGTTGGTGTTTACAACAAAAACGATCCCTCATAGTGGATCACCATAACAACATCTGGGTTCACAATTGTTAAGTATTTCGGTTTCGCGGGACCGTAACTATCTGGAAAAAACCTGATAAAATCCTATTAAAATCGCCCTGTTTCAAAAATTAACGAATATCGTTGGGATTTACTCTCCGACCATTGCACATTTAAATTATGCTTGTGATGCATATGTGTTGTGTTCTCCATTCCTCCCGCGCATTTTAGAATTACACCAACGGAGGGAACAGGGTTTGGCCGGGGGTGGTTTCCGGTTCAACTCCCCTGGAAATCCCTGTGGTGTCCCACCCCGGTAGTCCAGAGCGGCGAGCCAGTGCTTTTCAGGGAGTAAACAACCGGTGGCTGGCGGTCAGCGAACCGCAGGTGGAGACGATCCCGGCAACGATACCTGCGGGAAATGGATCTTAACGACATAGATATATCTGCGCAGCGGGGTGTGATATATCCCGGTACATCGGCAAAAGTATCCTGTTCCTCTAAAATCCGGTATCCATTGGTAAACTACTCCACGCGTCCGGACAAATTGTAAAAAAGCATTGGGATGAATGGCTTATCATCCGGCCTTCTGGATCGTGCGGATCGCGTGACCCAGAATGAACCTGTGGGGGGAGGGATCAGTCCTGCGGTTCCGCGAGTGTTCCCTGATCCATGCGCATTACCCGGGATGCATAGGGTGCGAGTTCACGATTATGGGTTACCATAATGATGGTTGTCCCACTCGCGTGGATCTCCCGGAAGAGTTCCATCACTTCGCGTTCCGTTTCCTCATCCAGATCAGCGGTCGGCTCATCGGCAAGAATGAGCCGGGGGTTACTAATCAATGCCCGGGCAATAGCAACCCGTTTCAGTTCTCCCCCTGAAAGGGTGGATGGCAGCGAGCCTGCTTTATTTTCCAATCCCATCCGGATGAGAAGGTCGTGTCCGCGTCCGGTCATATTCGCGGCATGTCCCTGCAGGACAACGGGAAGAATGACATTCTCCAGGGCAGTCAGCGGCGAGAGCAGGCCCGGGAACTGGAACACGAAGCCGGTGGTTGCCGATCGCACCGCTGCCCGTTGTGCATCTGTCATCGCGTACAGATCCATCCCGTCTACCATGACCGTTCCCGAAGTGGGGCGGGTAAGGCCGCCAAGAACATTCAGGAAGGTCGTCTTTCCCGAACCGGATCTCCCGGTGATGAGGATAAACTCTCCCTTCTTACAGGAGAAATCAACCCCTTCGAGCGGTTTTATTGCCCGGTCGCCGTCCCGGTACTCTTTTGTCAGGCTGGTCACCCGGATCACAGGTCACCACTCCGTATAGCCTCCGAGGGATCCATTCCTGCGGCCTTTATGGCAGGAAGGATGGCGGCGATCCCCCCGATGGCGGTTGTCAGTATCACGGCTGATGCCGCACTCAGGAATAAGGATCCCCCGGTGGGAACGGACAGGGGAATTCCGACCGTGAATGCGATATACTCCTGGAACAGGACGAGCAGGACCGATGAAACGGCGATCCCGATGCATCCCCCGATGGCCGCAACAAGCACCGTTTCACCGAAAATGAGGCAGAATATCTTTGCCCGGGTTGCACCCAGCGCCCGGAGTATGCCGATCTCCCGGACTCGTTCCTGTGTCGCCATGACAGAGATGAGCGCGATGAGCGGCAGGGTTACCAGTGTTGCTATAACGGCCGCCATTGCCAGAAGGCGGGTGATCGATGAGAGACGACCGGCCACCTGGCTGACCAGGGACCCGGGAGAGATCACCTTTGTTCCCGTGACCTGTTCCGTGATGTTCCGGGCAATATCCGCCACGGTGTCGGGATGTGCGACTTTCACCAGGATCACCGAGATGCCTCCCTCCGGAAGGGTAACCGGTTCATAGGCCGTTATTGCAGATTCTGCGGCCATGACCCGTGCATCCTCTGCCCGGAGGAAGACGGTCCGGTCGACACCGGTTCCCGTAGGCCTGAGGGTGCCTGCAATGGTGAATGCGTGCCCGTAGAAGTACCGGGTGGCGCCGACATCGCCCACGATCTGGCTGCCGACAATGATCTCGTCCTTCCCGAGGGGTTGTTTACGGCTCTCTTTGAGCCAGGGGGCGATCGTGAAATCGCGGGACGGGTCGATGGCGATCAGTTGGACGAGATCGGAGCAGCAGTCTGCCGGAAGCGTGGCAATATAGATCTGCGGCGCTGCCCGGGCAACCCCGTCCACATGTTCCACGCGGTCCAGTACTTCCTGGTCAAAGAAGAAGGTGGACGGCTCCCCGCGAAGGAGCACCGCCTCGCCTTCTGCACGGTATTGCTCAGGAACAACAATGAGATCGGCGCCGAGTTGGGAGATCTCCTCGTTGATACTGCTGGCAGCCCCCGTGGTGAGATAATTCCCCGAAAAGAGGCTTGCGGCTATGAAGGCAAATGAGAGGATGAGCGCCCCGTTCCTGACGGGGCGGTAGAGGATATTTTTCAGGATGAGCCGGATCATCGCGGTTCAGTGAGTCTCTGCGGGTATCTCATCGTGCGTAAGAACAACGATTGCACCGGCAACGATGGTCAGTGCACCGAGAAGAATCAGGGCGGGTAGCGTACCAATGCGGCAGGGTGCGTCCGGCGCATTGCAGACCCCGATGAGGATTGTCGGGATGAGGATCGTGAGGATACCGAACCCGGCAATGGCGCCTCCAAGCACCTTGCGGTATTTACCTGCCTTCTGTGCGAACAGGACAAGGCCGGTAAGGATCACGATAATGCCGACTGCTGCTTCTGCCCGCGCCGTGTAT
>JBAYMI010000241.1:0-4164 GCA_041663625.1 Methanoregula sp. | reverse complement strand
CCGAACGCTCCCGGTGCCAGGAGTTGCAGCACCATGCAGGAAATAATCAAAAAAATGATCACGGAAGCGATGGCTGCCCAGCACGCCGACGTGAACCAGATAAAGAAGAAGCGCGGGCAGAATTTTGTCATCGACGACTCGAAAGTCTATGTCGACGCAGTCAAAGGCATGAAACCCGCGGGAGGCCAGAGCAAGGCGGTCTTTGCCCTGCACACCGATTCGGTCAATGCCCATTACACGATCTTAAAAGGCCTGACCACCACGATCCGCCCCGAGGACGATCCGTTTGTCGAGCATTACCAGACACCGGTCATCCTCGAGATGCTCTATGATGCAGACCCGGCGTTCAGGAAGAGCGCGGACGCGTTCATCAAGGCGGTCGGCAAGGCCGAAGCCCTGATCGGCAAGGAGTCGGCCCGGCGGTACGCGGGATTCTACGGACCTACCTGCGTCGTTGACTTTGCTCTCATCCCGGGCAGCAGCAGCAATATCGTCAACCAGATCCTCAAGACCACCGACATCCCGGTTGCCCACAAGCAGGCGATCCTTGCCGCGAAGTCGTGGGGCATGAACACCTCGTACGGCTTCGGGGACGTCTTTGCCCACGCGGTCGAGGGGGGCGCAACCCTTGCCGACGCGGTGAAGAAGGAAATTGCGATGATCCAGTCCATTTACGATACGCCAGTCGATGCACAGGCTAGCCTGATGGACAGCGTGGGCCAGTCCTCGTTCGACTGCCGGAAGTACATGAAGGAGTATCGCACGAAGATGCAGGGAGCGGTCAAGGCATCGCTCGATGAGGGAGTCCACTACGCCAACATCGTAACCGTCCCGGCTTACTGTGTCGGGGACATCGCCCACCACATCTCCCAGTCCACGTACAATATGTGCAAGGACGATGTGATCATGGCGGTCATCGAATCCGTCACCGAAGTGATGGACAAGACCCTCAAAGCGGCGGCACCGAAGATGAAGTCCCCGGGCGAAGTATTGTCGGTTGCAACCGGTGCATCGGCCAGCGCTGCGGAGTATATCCTCGAACTCGACGGTTTCAACGCCATCATGGTCGTGGACATGCTCACCAAACGCTACCACAACTATGTCCAGCTCTACCCGAAGCGGAGTGCGGCCATCGAGCTCCACAACTGCGATTTCATGGATATGATCTACCGGGGCTGGAAGATGGTGGACAAGGCACGGAGGATGCAGAGCAGCGAACCCGGTCCAATAAAACCGAAAGTCGGCGGGTTCGATATCGACCTCTCACCCATCCTCAAGAACGAGGTTATGGCCAACCCGCAACGCTATGCATACCCTGCCTGTGCGATGACGGTCAGGTTCTCGGCCATGATGCGCCTCTCCGACTACCCGTGCCTCTTAACGAGCGAGCCGGTCACGGCAACGCTGATGACGAACATCATTGCGCTGAACAGGGCGGTCGCCGCTGCACCCGCGCGGATCTGCAAGGACTGTGCATCGGCTGCCCTGATGGATTTCCGGCACTGCTCCTGCCAGTGGAAAGAAGCGGTCTGAAGGTGAGGAAGGCAGGTCCACCCCTTTTTGGTCAGGGGCAGGACACTTTTTTGGAAGGAGAGTAAAATCATCCGCATTTATACCCTGCCGGATTTCCGTCTTACGGGAGTACCGGTCAGGGCGAGCTGGATTTTTTCTTGTAATACGTGCAGAACGATCCGCACCGGGTACATCCCTCGTTGCAGGGCTCGATATGGATCGTCACGTTGGCCCGCGGGTACTCCAGCAGGAGATCGGCTTCCAGGTGATCGGCAAGATCGTGGGACTGGAGTACGGTAATATTGCCCGGCATCACCAGGTGGAACTCGATGAAGATCTCCGGGCCCGAGCGGCGGGTCTTGAGGCCATGGAACCCCGCATAGATACTGGCGTGCTCGCAGATGATCTCGATGATGCGCTGGTTATCCGCATCCGGAAGGCTGTGGTCGATCAGATCGGCGAGCGAGCGGCAGGTGAGATCGTACGCCGCCTTCATGATGACCACGGCAACACAGAGGGCCACGATCGAGTCGATGAGGGCAATCCCGGTCAACTTCATCAGCACGAGCCCGAACATCACACCCGCAGAGGTATAGACGTCCGTCCTGAGGTGCCAGGCATCGCTCTCGAGTGCGATGGACTCCGACTCTTTGGCCACTTTCATGAGCCGGTTCGAGACGTACAGGTTCATGAGGGCCGAGATGCCCATGACAACAATCCCGAGAATGAGCAGGTCCGGGGAGGTGGCTTCGGACTCCCCGCCCAGCAGTTTCTTGGCCGATTCCCATATGATCAGGATCGCGGCGACAAAGATGAGCAGGGCTTCGATCAGGCCGGAAACATCCTCGAACTTCCCGTGCCCGAACGAATGGTCAGCATCGGGGGGTTCTGCAGCTTTCCGCACCGAGAAGAAGGCGATGACGGCAGCGATCAGGTCCATCGAGGAGTGGATCGCCTCGGAGATGATACTGACCGAGCCGCTGGCAAACCCGATAACAAATTTCATCAGGACAAGCACGGTGTTGGAAATCACCGAGAGCCGAGCGGTATTGGACTTCAACTTGTCGAGAGATTGTTTATCGGGAGGTGGAGTATCCATAGATGTCTCATTACCAATCGGCGTCTGGTTTCATGAAGATATGGGAAAAATGAAGTAATTCAGTACTGCCGGGCGCGGGAAATGCCTGCGGGCACGCCATTTACCGTGTACCGGTTATTCTTTCGTTTCGTGCAGGTTTTTATCCAGTCCCTGCTTCTTCTTCAGGCGCTCGATCATTGCAAGCGCCCTCTGTTTTGCCGCCCGTTCCCCGGCATCAGCCGGCTCCCAATAGGGCTGCGTGACGGTCCACGTCAGTTTCCCGCTCAAGGGAGGTTCCGGGAATGCCCCGGGATCGGAGAGCATCTGTCCCCGGAACTCCACCGGGGTTTCCTGGAAGCAGGACCAGACCGCTTTTCTGATCACGGACTCGTCCTGGAACTGGCAGTCCACGAGGGTCAGCTGATCACGGAACCTTGTGATAAACTCGATGGGAACATTATACAGTACAGCAGAAAGCCCGGTCGTCCCGATGATACGTTTCTTGTCATCCACCCCGTTCTTCAAAAGGGCTTTGATCGCGTCGCCGGTCTTATGGCCCTCGGACTCCGGGCCTCCAAGGATGAGATAGCGGATATTCGGGTTTGATACGACATTACAGATGAGCTTCTCGATGCCGATATTGGCCGTCTGCAATGTGCCGGAGAGCGCTGCCCCGGCCTCCACACCGGTCCGGACGAGGTTCTCGATCTCGGGCGGGATCGCTTCGGCATCGTACGTAAGGATGATGACTACCGCTGCCGGGGAATAATCATTCCCTCTCAGGTATCGCCCTTCTTCGGCAGGATACTCCGGATGGGGTTTTACTTTAAGCATGATCACTTCCGGATGTCAGGTCAGGCCACAGGATGAACATGTTTTTCACACACCGGGATCCTTCGAGGTGCTGCACATTCCCTCATTCTTTCCGCCATACCATTTATCCCTGAGCCAGAGCGAGACGTTCACGAGCGCAATCAGCACCGGTACCTCGACAAGGGGTCCGATTACCGTTGCGAATGCAACCGGGGACGCGATGCCAAAGACCGCGACGGCGACGGCGATTGCGAGCTCGAAGTTGTTGGATGCTGCCGTGAACGAGAGCGAGGCGGACTTCCCGTAGTCGATCCCGAGCCGGTGCGCCATCCAGAAACTGACAAAGAACATAACCAGGAAGTAGCAGAGCAGCGGAATGGCGACCCGAACGACATCGAAGGGCACATTGACGATATACTCGCCCTTGAGCGAGAACATCACGATGATGGTGAAGAGCAGGGCGACCAGCGTGACAGGCGAGATCTTCGGGATGAAGACCTGTTCGTACCATACCCTGGACTTCACGCGGAGCAGGGCGTACCGCGTGACCATGCCCGCGATGAACGGGATGCCGAGGTAGATGAAGACGCTCTCTGCGATCTGGAGGATCGTGATCGAGACCAAAGAGCCGGCCCCGATCCCGAGCAGCGGGGGGAGGTACGTGATGAAGAACCAGGCATAGACCGAGTAGAAGAAGACCTGGAAGAGCGAGTTCATGCCGACGATGGCAGCGCAGTACTCCGCATCCCCGTCAGCAAGCT
>JBAYMI010000240.1:0-4169 GCA_041663625.1 Methanoregula sp. | reverse complement strand
CGCCGGAGAGCGATGTGCATCCTGCAGCAGCGATCACTGCAATGCACACAACAAGAAGTGCGATAACTTTGGCGTTCATACACAGTCCATCGCTCTGCGGGATATAATAATCCGTCGTATACTGCGATTTTTTTAGCAGTTATCCCCGGAATATTTCCCGTACCTGCTGCGTACCATCTGTACAGCCCCCCGTCCCCTGGTGCAGGGGATAACCGGCGGGTTCAATAAACCAACCCCGGGGGTTTTACGATTTTATGAGTGGAGGCACTGACCGGGTATACCGGGTGTTGTCACAGATGCAGGAACCCGCACATCCGGCCCCGGGGCAACAGGACTGCGATCGATGCAGCCTGTCATGCAGGTACCGGGACCGGATGGCTGGCGAACGGGTTGAGCTGCTGTGCAGCAGTGAGAGGAGAACCAGGATGAGGCTACCCCGGCACCGGAGAACCATGCGGCGATTGCTGCGAAGTATGAAAGGCATGCGGATATCCTATGGGCCCGGGAGGGTGACGGCACTGTCTGTGACCCTCTTCCCCCGGCAGCCCGGGAGCCCGTGAATATGCCAGGGACTGTCAGCATGATCCGTCCGAAGCGTGAACCGGGGCGGATATTCCCGGAACAGTGCGAAGATGTGCTGGAACGGTCCGGTTCGGTGAATGCCGAGCTGGTCTCGCTGGGCATCAACTGTATGCAGACACGGGCACTTGTTGAAACGGGCCACCGGCAGATTGCCCTGATCCACGCACAGGGCCGGACCGACGATGCCGGCACTGCACGGTCAGCCCTGTCCGCGTTTAACACAACCCTGAAAAATCTCCGGGATGCCTACCGGATCATCATCATCCATGAGGACCTGCCGGGTGCAACAGCACAACGCGTCCTCTCCATGGCCCAGGTTCTTGAGGTCATGGTGGCGCAGGTGAATGCAATATGAGGATTTACCCCGTCAGCAGTTCCGGTTTTCCGTTCGGGCTGACCTGCAACGTTTTATAACAATAGGTACGATATCTCCATGAGGATAGTTATGACCAGCGACACGATACAGCAGATGAATGTGCCGGAGAAACCCGAAAACGCCGGCGAACTTGAGAAGCAGGGACTTGAGGGCCTGGTCAAGGCCCTCCGGGACAGCACCGATCCCCAGGTGCGGCAATATGCTGCCTACCTCCTCGGGAAGGCCCAGAATCCCCGGGCAATCCAGCCCCTGGTTGAGGCGCTCGCGGATTTCGACAAGTCCGTCCGGGAGCAGGCAACCCTTGCACTCTCGCGGATCGGGAAAGCGGCAATAGAGCCGCTTGCAGAAGCAATGAAAGAGCCCAAGTGGGAGACACGCTACCGGGCAGCAGAAGCCCTTGGGAAAATTGCTGACGAGAAAGTGGTCAAGCCCCTGATCCAGGGGCTCAAGGACAACCGCGATCATGTGCGGTACATGGCGGCAAAAGGGCTCAAGGACCTGGGGGATTCTGATGCGGTCGAGCCGATGGTGATCCTCCTCAAGGATGAGAACCGGTATGTCCGCATGATGGCAGTCCGGGCCCTGGGGGTTCTCGGCGGCACCAAAGTGACTGCGGCGCTGAACTCAGCACTGGCTGTCGAACCGGACGAGAAGGTCAGGGAAGCAATTGTCGAAGCACTCAAATAAGTAATATCTTTTTTTCCAGCGGAGAACCGGGGATGTTCTGATCCCGGTCCGGGAATCGGATCCTCATGGCGCCGGATGTCCGGGAGCATGCGCATCATCCTGATCACAGGAGCGACCGGGTGGAATTCGTCAACGGGTTCCGGAACATTTTCACCTGGGATGACGTGAACGCCCGGTGTGTCCCGCACCTGGAATAACCCGCCCGGCAGGGTGCACCGGTTCCGGGAGAGATCCCGGGGCGGGGAGCCCGCCCGGGTTACTTTTATGATCTTCATGACGAGGGTGTGAGCTGTTGTCCATGCCCGTTTCTCCCGGGCGTTTTTTCGTATGCATTGAACCATCCGGTTCAATCCGGATACCTGCACGATGTTTTGAATATATATCCCGCCCGACTCCAACACGGATAAACAGGATACCGGCATGTCAGATACCAGTCCAGTCAGAAGATACCGTCGCCAGACTACAATAGTCTCGGAAACCTTCCGGAAGAGACGGTTCTCCGGTATAGCGCTTATCCTGCTGATTGCCGGTACGGCCGGAATGGTTGGCCTCATCGCAGGTTCAGGTATTGCCACGGACAACAATTCCCGGATTTCCGACCAGCTGATTGCGCGGATCAATCTTGAACGCCTGGCAAACAATCTTGAGCCGGTCACGGTGGATGCGGGCCTGGCGGATCGTGCCCTTGCAGCAAGTACGGCTGCTCTGATCTCTTCGCCGGTCTCCTCCTCAGGAACGGATCTCCCTGCCACCAGCCCTTCTACCAACCTGTTCGTCATCCCGGCAGATTCCTGGCCGGTGGCAGGACCTGAGGCCCGCCAGCAGATCTTCGATACCCTTGAGAACAATGTCAATGCCTTCCGCAATAATATCCTCTCCGGCCAGTACACAAAAGCAGGGATTGGCGTCACGAGCGATGGCAATAACCAGTATATCGCGGTAACCTGGGGATGACCGGTGCTGTCCGGGGAAATCCTTCAATGTATAAATACCCATCAGACTAACATAATGTAAATATGAACGATGCTGCTGAGGTTGCACGGCTGCTGGATATCCTCGGTAACCGCAACCGGAGGCGCATCATCGATCTGCTCCGGCAGAAACCCTGCTTTGTCACGGAGATCTCCGATACCCTGGTGCTCTCGCCAAAGGCGGTTATCGACCATCTCCAGATGATGGAGCGTGAGGAGATCCTCTCGTGCGAGGTCGATGACCGGCGCAGGAAATACTACTACCTTGCCAACGACATCCTGATCGATATCAGCCTCAAGGAACTGAGAATTTCAGCACCTGCTACTGAAGATGATGAACTGAAAAATGATCATCTCAAAAAGACGGTGGCCATGCTGGCCCGCATGATCCAGGCCCATGACCGGATCTTAACGAATCTCGAACAGGTCAACCACGACATCGAGACCAAGATCAACGACCTTGCCCGGATCCATAAGGATTTATTCAAAAGCGATCGAGAGCTTAGCGTGGTCATTGGCCTCTCCCACCACCCGCTCACCCTTGAGGAGCTCGAGCAGGTTACGGAACTGCCCCGGGCCGATCTCCTGGAGATCATGAAACCGTTTGAGCGGCGGGGGATTATCAGGCGGGAGAAAGGCCAGTATACTATCCGAGGTGTCCATGCAGAATAACCCGAGCGGCCCCTACGATGATGTCTTCAACAATCTCGCAAAGATCGTCGAAGATATTGTGAATACCATGCCGGAGAGCCAGCATGCCCGGATTGTCGGATATACCATCATCACCCGGCAGGGTTCAGGCGGCGATCCCGAGATGTTCCGGGCAGACCCGCCCGATGATGACGGGGAAGTCCCTTACGAAGTCGTGGAAACGGACGATGACATATTCATTACTGCGGATATGCCGGCCGATCCGAAAAATGCACCCGTTGCCGAGATCGAGCCGGAATGTGTCCGGATCCTCGTGGATGACCGGGTCACAACCATCATGCTCAGTACCCCCGTCGACCGTGTCCACAGCTACTACCGGGTCCACCGGGGCGTGATGGACATCTCCCTGAAAAAGAAAAAAGATCTCTGATCCTTTTTTTCCTGGATAGTTATGCCAGGTTCCAGATCCCGGTGTCCTGCCCGTTGAAGGTGATCTCCACGTAGGTTTTCTCCGGGGTCAGCGACGCCGGCACCTGGTAGATGATGTACCCGTCAAGGCTGTTGCTCGTACCCGGGTACAGGAAATCCGCAGTTGTCCCGTGCGAATAGCCGAAGTCTTCTACGTATTCATCGCCCGACAGTTTCCCGAAATACTGGATCTCCTGGATCTCAACGGGTGCTGCATCCCGGTCCCCTGCCTTGTCCGGGATATAGTGGGTGTAATCATGGGTGTACGTTGTCCCGTCATAGTGGACGAGGATGGTGCGGGCCGGCGGGTACCAGACCCGGGTATCCCCGCTGTTGGTCATCTGGACAAAGACGAACAGGAACCTGTACCCGGCTGCCGGCTTCTCGGTATAATACCGGTTATCCATATCGTTGTGCCAGTGATAGGTATCATT
>JBAYMI010000239.1:0-4219 GCA_041663625.1 Methanoregula sp. | reverse complement strand
GACCATGATCGGCAGTCCTGACCAGCAGGTTCACGTTGTTCTTTGTTCCTTTCAGTTCATTGACGATGGCAATCGTATTGTCAGGGGAGTTATCGTCAACAACCAGGATCTCACCGTTGAGGGCGTTTTTCCGGAAGACTGCGTCTACTTCCGTGATGATGGTCCTGATATTCGCCTCTTCCTTGAACGTGGGGATGATTACGGTGAGGTCGTACATGGTGGGTCAGACGGATGATACTTCAGGAATTCGTGAACAGGTAGATACCGGAGGTCACTTGTGCACCTTTCGCATGCTCCTGCAGCCAGGCTATGGAGCCTCCCGAAGGATCGGCAGAACTGATGTCCCCGGTCACGACGTAATACACCGTATTGTTGGCATTACTGCCTGCAATGGCAGCCAGCTGCTCCGCACTTGAGGCGCCGAACTCGAACGTTCCCCCGGTGGCGTTGGAGTAGTAATAATCAAACGGCTGGCTGATATACCCGGGAACAAAGACGATGGCATCCCCGGGCTGGGCTGCCTGCCGGACTTGCCCGGCAAATCCTCTCCAGTCCTCTTTGGAATAGGATGTGTAATAACTGGAGAAGAACGGGGTGGTGACACTGAGCAGGATCAGTAACGCGATGAAACCATACACCACGCCCCGGTTGCCGATCAGCTGGAATGCCGGTTTATAAGCAAGGGCAATCCCGACAAAGTATACCGGGGCCAGGATGATGAGGTAGCGCGGCATCATCGGGATCTTGTAGGAGAGGAACCAGCTGATGGCAAAGGGCAGGGCCATGAGCGCAACAAGGAAGATGCCTTTGTTCCTGTCAAGGAGGAATGCCTGGATGACGCCAACCGCGAACAGGAGCAGGAAGAGGAACATCACTGTCGCAGAGAAACCGGAGAGCTGCTGGAAAGTCGTTATGATCACATCAGCACCCTGCAGGCCAAACGAGGGTCCTCCGGTTGTCCTGCTGGTGAGGAGCTGGAGCGAGACCAGAATGAGCGGCAGGCTGACAACGACAAAGACTGCCCCTCCGGCAACGAGATAGTTGATCTCCCGGATATCCTTCCTCAGGTCGGGGATCTTAACGATAAGAGCGTAGAGGAGAAGGGAGCCCGTCACGACAAAGGTATAGAAGTGAGACCAAAGGGCCAGTGCAGAAAGAACGCCGAAGAGCAGCCAGGATGGGAGCTCGTTGGTCTTCATGGCTTTGAGGAAGAAGACCATGGCGAATGCAATGAAGAAGAGCCCCATGGAGTAGGCCCGGGCTTCCTGGGAGTACTGGATGAGAAATAGTGAGAACGTACAGATCGTTGCAGCGATGATACCAACATTCCGGTCAACAAACTCCTTTCCTATGAGATAGATGAGCGGGATGGTCAGGACGCCCAGCAGAGCCGGGACAAGACGCAGGACAACCTCGTTGTTCCCGAAGGTGAGCATGATATGCTCGACCCAGTAGAAGAGGGGCGGGTTGAACTCCCCACCGGTTGTGGCCTGCCAGATACCGGGGATGGACATCGAAGCAAAGGTATAGGTCGAGGCTTCGTCCAGCCAGAGGGAGTTGAAGCCGAGATTGACAAACCGGAGAATGGCGCCGATGATCGTGAGGGAGAGGAGGATCTGGACGTACCGGCTGTGGATGAGGATATTTTTCACGGATGCAAAGGAAAGGTTCCGAAACGAGAGTTTTGGAGAGACAAAACCGCTATCCAGATCGCAGATGCTGTTACCGGCCTTCTTCCGGTCTTCCCGCTCCTCACGTTTCTTCGCCATGACAACTCAGTACTATTGCGTAAATATTCCCATATAGTTTATTGCCTGCCCTTTTCCGGGGCGTTTTGTGGAGTGAATCCTGTGTCGCGATCAGGTAATGATATTATCGATCTCCCTTCACCAGCAGCGGGGCGTTGAGGGCTTCCAGCAGGTGTTCCTGCGTGGTGACGACCGTGGACGCCTGTTCGAGCATCAGGTTGACCCGTTCACAGGCACCAACATGGCGGAAATCCGTCCTGAGAGCTATCACCGGCTTCCCTTGTGCAAACGCGTATCCCATCTCCCACGCGGTGCCGGAATCCGCATCCGCACCATCGATGATGGCAACCACGATGTCGGCCTCTTCAAGGGCTTTTTTGTTGGCAACAAAGAGCCGGTCCTGCACGTTCTGGATCCTGCCCGCTGAATCGTCACCCAGCTCCTGCGGAAGGTGGACAGAGAAGAGGTTCTCTTTCAGGAGCCGTGCAATGTGGGCATTATAAGAGCGTTCGGCTTCCGAGAAGAGCGGTGCGGCGAGATAGACCCGGTAGCGGGAGAACGTGATCGTATCCATGGCAGGGATCCCGGGAAACCGGGAGAGGAAGACACCCCGCCCGGCGCGTTTCGGAGGTTCATCGCCCCTGCTTCCGTAATACGTGCCGGTCACCCCGCAGGCAGGTGATGAGTTGACCCCGATAATACAGAGAGGCGGCCCATTCTTCGAGATGATACCGCTGACCTGTGCCTCCAGATCGTCCAGCAGCCGGGAAAATGCAGGGCTGTCCAGCCGTTCAAGGAAGGTGCCCGGCTTCCGGGCGGGACCCAGAAAGATCGTCTCCGGGCAGGGCAGCGGGATCACTTGTATTCCGAACGCATCGCACCGGGCTTTCGTACGTTCAAATACCTCGATATCCGACGGTTTCGTGATGCCGTCAGCACGGAGTGCCGGGTTGAGTATGCAGGGACTGCAGAGCACGTACATTATTTAGAGTGTTGACACGCACAGATGATCAATGATATCCCTGTTTGCCTACCGGGACAACAGCTGCGATCCCCGTAAGTGCACGGTCAAGAAACTGGAGCGGGCGGGATTTCTCAAGATATTCAAGACCCTCTCACAGGTCCCCAGGAATACCCTGATCCTCGATCCCACGGCAGAGCAGGCATTGTCTCCCGCGGACCGGTTCGTAAAATCCATTACGGTGCTGGACTGTTCGTGGGAGGTGCTGGATACCGGGGCTATCAGTTCGTGGCGGATACGCAGGGCGCTCCCGTTCCTGATGGCGGCCAATCCCGTCAATTTCGGCAAGCCCTGCAAACTCACTTCGGTCGAGGCCGTTGCAGCAGCACTCTATATCATGGGCGAACAGGAGCGGGCGGGCGAGCTCCTCTCGAAGGTGAACTGGGGGATCCGGTTCCTGGAAGTGAACAAGGAGCCGCTGGAACTGTACGCTTCGGCAAAAGACAGCACGGAAGTTGTCAGGTACCAGGCGTTGTTCATCTGAGCCTATCCAAATTTTTCATTTTTATTCTGGAAACCCGCGTTTTGCCTGTCAAAAAGGGAGGACGTTTCGCGTATTCAGGCTAATCTTCCGTGTTCCAGCGAAGAAGTTCACCGGAAAAAACCGATGCATGGTACTGCATCCCATCGCACAGGGAGAATTTTTTTTGTATCCACGCGACCCCCCTCACCCTCAAACACCACGCCGGTCCCCATTTTATGACGTGAAATTGATGCTTTTTATTCAAAATCAGGAACCGCTGAGGGGGGGTCGCACGGGTACAGTTGTATTTTTGCGGTCAGCAACTGAAGATTCAAATTAACAATTTATGACGTAAAATTGCATACCCTCCCCGGATCCGGGCCGGAGAAGTGTACCCATGCGACCTCCCCATCACCCTTTCTTTTGAGCAACGTGATTCTCAATGGGAGACCAGTTTTGGGACCTATGCCGGCTTTCCTCATGCACCAGGGTGTCTCACGGAAGAGGCGGAGCGCGTTGGGATATTGAGAGACAAGAATTTTCAGGATCGCATCCTGCCATTTTTGCCTGCCGGGCAATGCAAACGTTTCGCATAGTTTTTTCCATTCCGGCGCAATGTACGATTATATGATCAAGGTTGCCATCAACGGGTACGGGACCATCGGAAAGCGCGTTGCCGATGCAGTGGCTGCTCAGAAAGACATGAAGGTGGTGGGCGTCTCGAAGACACGCCCGAGTGCCGAGGCCTTTGTCGCAAAACAGCGGGGATACCCGCTTTATATCGCTGATCTCTCGAAGAAGGAGGCATTCGAGAAGGCCGGTCTCAAGGTTGCCGGAAGTGTCGAGGATATGTGCAAGGCGGCGGATGTCGTGGTCGATGCAACGCCCGGAAAAGTCGGTGCAACGAACAAGGCAATGTACGAGAAGCTCGGCAAGAAGGCACTCTGGCAGGGCGGGGAAGAGCACGACCTGGCAGGATTCTCCTTC
>JBAYMI010000238.1:0-4220 GCA_041663625.1 Methanoregula sp. | reverse complement strand
GCCTTCGGCAGATGCTACCGTGTCAGGGATATCTTTGGGACCCTGGCAGACACCGGCAAGGAAGACACCGGCTGTGGTGGTTCCGCACGGGTTCAGTTTCGGGTGGGCTTCGAGAAGCCATCCATCGCTTGAACAGGAGACACCGAAGAGCTTGCGGGTCCGGTTGGTATCCGCTGCCGGCTGGATTGCAGCAGCGAGTACAACCATATCGACTTCCATGTCAATGGGGCGGTCGAGAAGCGTGTCGTCTGCCATCACGTGGAGGTTCTTCGTTACCTTGTCTTCGATAATGTTTGCAACACGGCCGCGGATGAATTTCGCGCCTTCGTCCTGAATACGATAGTAAAATTCTTCGTACATCTTACCGAATGAACGGATATCCATGTAGAAGATGTAGGGAACACATCCCGGGATCTTTTCAATGATCTGGTGGGCGTGCTTCAACGAGTACATACAGCAGAACCGTGAACAGTATGGTTTCCCGGTACCGGTGTTGTCACGTGACCCTGCACAGAGTACGAACCCGACTCTCTTGGGGGTCTCGCCATCGCTCGGACGGATAAGGTGGCCGCCGGTTGGGCCGGATGCACAGATGAGCCGCTCGAATTCGAGACTGGAGATAACGTTCTCGTACCGCTTGTAGCCCCATTCCTGTTTATTTTCGATGGGGAATATGTCGTAACCGGTTGCGAGGATCGCAGTGCCGACCTTGACCTTGACGAATTCGTCTTTCATCTCGAGGTCAATTGCACGCTTCTCGGGACCGCAGGCAGTTACACAGAGTCCGCACTTAACACAGGATGTGAAGTCGATAGTATAGATCAGGGGAACAACCTGCGGGTGGTTGACATAGATGGCCTTTCTCGGTTTCATGCCGATTTCGAACTCGTTGGGCTTGACAACCGGGCAGACTCCTTCGCAGTCACCGCAGCCGTTGCAGCCGCCGCCAACAATGCCCTTTGCTTCTGCCTCCTTAGGGGTCATCACACCGCGTGCCTTCTTGCGGATGGTGACATCGAAGTTACCAATGTAACCTTCGACTTCATGGACCTCAGACCAGGTCATGAGTTCGATATTGGGGCTCCTGCCGACATCCACCATCTTTGGTGTTAAGATACACTGGGAACAGTCGAGGGTCGGGAAGGTCTTGTCGAGCTGGGACATACGCCCGCCGATGCTCATGTCTTTTTCAATCAGGTATGTCTTGATCCCTGCTGCTGCCAGGTCAAGGGCTGCCTGCATACCGGCAACACCGGCACCGACGACCATTGCGGCCTTTTCAACCGGTACGGACTTCGGGTACAGGTCCTGGAGGAGTGCTGCCTTTGCAACGGCAATCCTGATGGCATCCTTTGCCTTGTCAGTTGAACCTTCACGGTCGTGCATATGCACCCACGAGTTCTGGTCACGGATGTTTGCCATCTCGAACCGGAACGGGTTCAGGCCGCCATCCTTGGTGGCCGTCCTGAAGGTCGGCTCGTGGAGACGCGGGGTGCAGGCTGCGACAACGACACCTGTCAGCTTGTGTTCCTTGATTGCCTTGTTAATGACAGTTTGCCCGGGCATCGAGCACATGTACTTGTAGTTGTCAACATAGGCAACATGCGGGAAGGTCTTTGCGGCTTCCTGCACAGCTTCGATATCCATCGACCCGGCAATGTTGGTACCGCAGTGGCAGATGAACACACCGATACGTGCGTCCTCTGCCCTGGCGGAGTTGCTGATGGATGATGCCTTTGCCGGAGCAGCTTCCGTCTTTGGCTTTGCTGCTACCTGCTTCTTGACTTCCTGTTTCACGGGAGCTACCTTCTTGGTGTCCTGTTTCTTGGACTCGGTCTTCTTGGTGGTTGTTTTTTTGTCTGTCATGTTTACCACCTCACAGCACCTTCTTCAGGAACGGTTCGCAGCTGATCGCATGGAGATCAAGCCCAAGATCCTGTGGACTCATTCCCTGTGCCAGACCGAGAAGTTCGGCAAAGTGCAGCACGGGTAACCCATACGAGACACCGAATTTCTCCTGGATTTCAATCTGGCCGCGATCGAACTGGAGCTGACAGAACGGGCAGATATCGGTGAGTGCATCCACCTTCTCTTCCTTTAAGTTGATCAGCTTCTCATTGGTGATGTCCAGTGAGTGGACGATATCGTACCCGCGGACACCGCCGCCGGCACCACAGCACTGCATCTTGTTGCGGTACTCGACCGGGGTTGCGCCAAGGGCGGCAACAAGCTCTTCCATCCAGACCGGATGCTCGGTGTTGAGCATTACTTCCTTCTCGAACTCACGGTCCTTGTGGGGCTTGGTCAGGTGGCAGCCGTAGTGGACTGCAACGCGGGCGCCGGTCAGTGGGTTGGTAACGCTGTCGCGGATCTTGTCAACGCCGATGAACTTGTCGTTGTACAGGAGTTCTGCGGTGTGGTACACGTTGATGGTACCCTTGTACTCCATATCGACTTCCTTGAGTACTTCGTTGACATCGTCGCGGAGGTCCTTGTTGTGCTTGAGCTTGTGGTTGACTTCCCAGATCGACTTGTAGCAGCCATTGCAGACAAGGGCAATGTCCATGTTCATCTGCTCGGCAAGCACGAGGTTTCGTGCTGCCATTGCATAGAATACCTTGAGGTCGATCGAACCGAATGCACCGGGAGCCGGGCAGCAGCTTGCGCCCTTTAATGGGACGAGCTCCACGCCGAGTTTCTTCATTGCCTTGATGGAGGCGGATTCGACACCGGGATACCGGTTCGGGGCAATGCATCCAAGGTAGAATGCGAACTTGTGGTTTGCGCCTGATTCAGACATGGTTATCCCTCCCGTTCCTTGATGATCCGGTCAGCATTGGCCTTGAGGTTATAGTGGTCAATGATCTTCCTGATGGCAGGCAGATATTCCGGATACATATGGGTGGTCGGCGGGTCGCGGGTCAGGCCGAGCCTCTCGCGAGCTGCACGGTTGACATCATTGTTCGGGACACCGTGGCCGGATGCATAGATTGCTGTAACTGTCTTGAGGAAGTTAACGGGGATGATATCGCGCTTGAATGCGAGATTCCTCATGGACATGATGACATCGGTCGGGATGATATCACGCGGGCACCGGTCTGAACAGCTGTAGCAGGTTGTACAGAGCCAAAGATCCGGGTCGGTAAGTGCTTCATTCTCAAGCCCGAGCACTACTCTCCGCATGAACTTACGGATCCGGTAGCTGCTGCGGGGTGCTGACGGACATGAACCGGTGCAGGTACCGCACTGGTAGCACATATGGGGGATCGTGCGGGAGATAGCCTTGATTTGCTTGGGAAATTCGGGGTTTGAGTCTTCGCGGAAGAATCTCTGCTCGTGGAGTTTCTTCTCCAGAGCTTCTGGGTAACCTTTTGTTCGTACCATGCTGCTCACGCCTTCTCCATTACTTTGATGCTGACCTGGCCTGCGATGTCCTCTTTCACCTTCGAGGTTCTCTTGGTGAAGAGTTTTGCCTTGATCTTGTTGAACAGGTCGGTCTCCTTGCCTTTCATACGGACACCGGTCCCCTGCATGACAATGATATCTTCTCCAGGGCAGGCGTTGACACAGGCGCCACACAGAATACAGTAATCCTTGTTGACGGCGATCTTCGCTTCGATCTCGTGCTTCATGTCCGCTGCGGGTTTTGCAGACGGGAGGTAGATTGCGTTTGCCGGGCAGATGTCTGCACAGGTCGAGCAGCCACCGGGGCACTTGTCGGCGTTGAACGAAATGTCGCCCTCGAAGATCTTCTCGACGGTGATTGCCTCGGTCGGGCAGTTCTTTGCACACCACCGGCAGGTGCAGCAGTTGTCCTGGACAATACTGACCTTTCCGTCGATCTTGTCAGAGATGATCTCACGCTCGACAGTGATGCACTCCTCGGGGCACACTTCGGTACAAACCTTGCAGGCATCGCACTTGGTCTCGTCCCAGATCACGTCGCCTTCGACTTTCCCGGACTCTGAGGTAAACTCCTTGTGCTTCACAACAATTGCGGGGCAGATTGCACCGCAGAGGCCACACAGGGAGCACTTTTCTTTGTCGACAGTAAAGGTCGTCTTCTTCTTCATTGCAGCAGCTTTGGGCTTTGCACCTGCAACCGGACCTTTGTAGGTTCCCTCGTACGCGGGGACATTGCGATCGATTGCGTCCCGCGGGCATACCTCTTCACAGATGGTACACTTGACGCATTTCTCGTCGTTAATCTCCGCCTTCAG
>JBAYMI010000237.1:0-4231 GCA_041663625.1 Methanoregula sp. | reverse complement strand
TCTGTTCATGCCGGCGATCATCGCCTCGACACTTGCCATAATGATGTCGGTGCGGGCGCCGCGTGAAGTAATTATCTTCCCGTCTTTACTTAATCTTACTGTCACTTCGACAAGGGCGTCGGTCCCGCCCTGGATTGCGTCGACATGGTACTCTTCGAGCCGGATGTCGGCAACATCGGCCACGCACTTGCGCAGCACTGCCATGGCCGCATCGACCGGGCCGTCGCCGGTTGCAGCCCCGGTCATCTCCACGCCATTCACCACAAGGGTGACGGAAGCCGTGGGGATCATGTGGCTGCCGGAGGATGCGGTGAACTGCCGCATCTTGATGACCGGCTTGCACTCGATCGCGAGAACGGCATCGGCAACGGCCATAAGATCAGCGTCTGTCACCCGCTTCCCGTTGTCGCCAAGCTGCTTGACCCGCTTTACGATCTCTTTGACCTGCTTATCCTCGGCCTTGTAGTTCATCTCAAGGAGGGCCGCTTCGACCGAGGCTGTGCCGGAGTGTTTGCCGAGCACGATCCGTCGCTTGCGGCCAACCATCTCCGGGTTCACGGATTCGTACGTGGTGGGTTCGCGGATAACCCCGTGGGCGTGGATGCCGCTCTCGTGCGTGAAGGCCATCTCGCCCACGATCGCCTTGTTCACGGCAAGCGGGACGCCCGTGTGCCGGGAGACCAGGCTCGAGAGCGGGTAGATCTGTTCTTTCCGGATCCGGGTCCCGTACCCGTACAGGATTTCAAGGGCCATCACCACTTCCTCAAAGGGCGTGTTGCCTGCCCGTTCGCCCAGGCCGTTGACGGTCACGTGGGCGCACGAAGCGCCGGCTTTCAGCGCAGCCATCGTGTTGGTGACTGCAAACCCGAGATCATCGTGGCAGTGGATCGAGAGCGGGGCTATCGTTGCGAGAGGCGGGATGAACTCCGCTGCTTTCTCCGGTGTCAGCAGTCCCACGGTATCGCAGAAGCAGAGCCGGTCGGCCCCGTGTTCGACTCCCGCTGAAAAGATCGAGCGGAGGAACTGCTGGTCTGCACGAGATGCATCCTCCCCGGAGAGCTCGACGATGAGCCCCCGGCTCTTCGCGTACTCCACCGCATCCATTGCCATTGCAACGACATCCTCGCGGGTCTTGCGCAGTTTCTTGGCAATGTGCAGGTCGCTGACCGGCACAACAAGGTGGATGGAATCGGCATTGCAGTCCGCCGCATAATCGATGTCAGCGTGAAGGGCACGAACGAACGTGCAGATCTCTGCCCTGATGCCTGCGTCCGCAATCCTTTTTATTGCTTCACGCTCGCCATCCGATGCTGCTGCAGAACCGGCTTCGATGACATCGATACCAATGTCCGCGAGCCTCGATGCAATCTCAAATTTTTGTTCTGTGTTGAGCGAGACGCCGGGAGTCTGTTCCCCGTCCCGTAACGTAGTATCTAAAAAGCGCAGGTTATTGACAAATAAAACATTCACTCATGGCAATCACCATGAATAATCGTTGGAATGGAGAATATAAAAATGATTCCTGCACCACAATGGCCGGATGGGGAAACGGGGGGCGGAAATTTACTAACCGGATTTTTACTAATCGGATTTCCTTTCCTATTCCCTGGCCGGGTAATGAACCGGTACGTATGATAGTGATTAAATCCGGGAAAAAGGGGAAATGGTGAGCTTCCCGACTCAGGGCCTTTCCGGAGTATGGCTGGGCAATGGTGTTTATCCGGATTTTTACTGCATTGATTTGCTGCAGGGGCGCACCCGGATGGGGACGGCGGTGTTCAGCGCAACCGGGGGGATAGGCTATCGGCCATTCAGCGCCCCCCACACCGCAACCCTAAGAGCACATGATCATCGCAACCGGGAGATGGAGGCATCAGCCCGCATCATCAGTTCCCGGAGAGGGGGGAAAAACATCAGGACGTTATTTTTTAATACCCCATGGAGATTTGTTCCCCAACCGGAGAAACTATATTTTCCCGGTCTGAAATCTCTGTAGAGATCCGGGTGATAACCATGCCGCTGTCCGGGAAACCTGCTCCCTCTCACGTTCCTCAACAAAGCGATTCTATAGCGGACCGGTGCCGGGAACTTGCAGCAGCAAAAACAAAAGGCGAACTTGGGCAACGGATTGCCCTGCTTGTGCTGGCACATACTCCTGCCGACATCCAGCGGATGAAGCGGAATTTTGAGACGAAAGTCCAAAACCTCACACCGGAATATCGCGACCGGCTCACCGGTAAGATCACCGGACACCTGCTGGGAACCTACCAGCGAATCCGGCTTGCCGATCAGCAGGGTTTGTTCAGGACCCTGCATGAACCGGTTTCCCGTGAACGCATGGCATACTGGGACATGGTTGCCGGCCAGTGCCATGAAGAAGAGGACGGCGATGCGCCCTCACTCCGGTTCCTGAAGTATCTCCTTGCCGGTTACTGCATGCTCGTGGTGGATGAGCCCGGCCACGCGGTGGGCACGCCGTTCCCGGGGGGTGACGAGGTCGAGTTAACGGATGGAATTTATTATTGCCCGGTGCGGGACAAAAGCAGCGACGTTGATGCAGCGCTCTGCCCGTTCTGTCCCGCCCGGCAGACACCGGCAATCGGGTATCTGCGGCCTGCGACGAGACCAACGGAACGCACAAAACAGGAGTTCATCGATAACTGTTACCAATTCCACAATTTCAACGGGTGATTACGCCCCGGGGGATCACCGGTCAGCGCCGGATTATTTCTGGCATTTTTCCATTTTCTGGATTTTGATATCGGTAACATTCAGTTTTTCCAGGAGAATGTCAAGCCCGGTTTTAATCGCATTCATATTTTTTCCACCGGTAATAACGATCTTTCCTGATGAGAAGAGAAGGAATACCACCTTGGGATCTGAAATCCGACAGACAAGTCCGGGAAAGGCTTCAGGTTCATATTCGATCTGCTCGTGATCCATCAGCGCCATGGTAATTCTTACCAGGTTGAGAGGGAATCCAAGATCGTAGGTACAGACAATATTGGTGACCTTGACCTCCGGATTCTCCCTGCAGGAGATTCCAGCCGCCCGGAGATTTTGCAGAAGGATTTGTAAGGATACGGGAATATCTTCGGACCGGTGGTGACCCGTAAGAACAAGACGGCCCGATGCAAAGATGAGTGCTGCGGATTTCGGGTTCTGCATATGATAGACAGCGCCGGGGAATTTTTTTCTGGAGAAGGTACAACCGGGAATAGTATGTGCAATGGATTCCAGATCGATAGAATCGGCAATCGATCCGGCAGAGACGATATTCTGGATTTTTAATGTACGGGTCTCACTCTTTTTCATGGTATAAAGTGGCCGGAAGTACCTATTTATTAATAACTTCACTGACGTGAGCGCCGAAACGATCGTTTTTTACCGGAATTAAAAATGAAATGCCCGGAGTGAAGTAAAAAAAATTTGCCCGGTTACCGCAATGTTCCGGATTTACGGGGGCGATACGGGCATTTCAGGACCCGTCCCCGCATCCTTGTTCAGCATGTACTTGTACCAGACAAACCAGAAATTGTCAGCAAATCCGATGAGGTTCTTCATAACAATCTGGCCGATCATCAGCGGTATGACCGGCATCAGCCCGGCAAATGCGATAATGACGAAGATTACCGAGTCGAGCGTGAGGCTGATGGCGTCGCTGGCGCTCGAACGCAGCCATACCCATGGATTTGTGAGCGCACTGCGGCGACACGCGATCTCCTTATCGTGAAACCGCTTCTTCAACCGGTCAAATACGAACGCATCCACGTTCGAACAGATCAGGAACGCGATCCAGCTCGCAATCGTGATCCTGATGCTCATGGAAAAGAGCGCCTGCCATGCGTCTTCGTACGTAAAGAATGGTGCAGCAGGGAAGGAACTGACCATCGTGATGAAGATGACCCAGAGAACCTGCGTCACAAATGCAATCAGGATGGCAACGTGAGTCATGGTTACGCCGTACACTTCATTGATCATATCGATGACCTGGGCTATGAACGGGTAGATGAGGACCGATGCCGGCGCAAAGAGAACGATGGACAGGAGATTGAATTCCAGGATCCGGGCTGCCAGGATCTGCGATGCTGCAAGGTAGATAACATAAAATCCGACCAGGGCCGGGAACGCGTACTGGCGATGATGCCGGAGGATGTATACCGATACGAGCGTGACCAGGGTAAGGCTGGCAACCCAGCAGATCCAGAAGAGCATGTGGGAGAATTATTTG
>JBAYMI010000236.1:0-4248 GCA_041663625.1 Methanoregula sp. | reverse complement strand
TTCTGGGACCTGTTCCACATGATGACCAAGATCAAGAAACAGGGACTTCTGACCATCGGTGCCTGATATGCCTGAGCCCGGCCCCGATGCAGCAGAAGCCAAAGGCGGCCGGGAGATCCCCTTTGCTTCCACAATCGCAGGTCTCAAAGAGCGAGCCGCCCAGGTCACTGAAGACAAGAAGATGAGTGGCGATCTCCTCTTCATGACTACGTACATGGCATCGCTCGCGCTTGCCAATGCATCACGGCCGGAGATCTTCGCATTTGCAGCCAACCGGAATGAGTACATCTCGTCCAGGTATATTGCCAAAGTGGACATGTTTGTCAAGAAATGGGGGTACAGTTATTCCGAATCGCTCAGCATTGTTGCCGAGCGGGTCAAGAACCCCATCCTGCAGAGCATGCTGAACCGGTACGCCAATTCGATAGATTCCGGTGTCCCGGATGATGACTTCCTGAAAAACGAGCTGGCAACGGTCAGGAGCGTGTACCGGAGCCAGGTCGAGCAGGGTCTCGAGCTGGTCCAGAAATGGGGAGATGCCTACATCGCCATGCTCCTGTCGGGAACCGTGATTGGCGTCACCCTCATGATCTCGATCGCCATCTACTCGCCTACCGGGATGGAGTCGACGCTGAATATGGCATATGGCATTATCCTGGCCATCAGTTTTTTCGGCAATCTGCTCATGTACCAGTCCGCACCGGATGATTCAAAAACCCATGGCCTGATCAATCGTGCTTCCAAGGAACAGCAGACCATCCGGTCCATGGAACGGATAATCATACCGCTCACCATCGCAGGTATCATCATCCTCGCACTGCTGGGCGTCAGTGCCGGGGTAATCTATCTTCTCATCGGGATCCTGCTCGCGCCCCTTGGCCTCATCGGGTTTATTGATGACGCCAATATAACCCTGCGGGATAACGACTTCTCGGTATTCATCCGGAGTTTCGGGGCAGTTATGGGCGGACAGGGCACTACTGCCGTCTATGCGCTCAACACCATTGACCGTAAATCGCTTACCGCCCTGGAACCCCTGGTGAACTCGGTTTATTCAAAAATGAACCTGGGTCTCGACACCAAGCAGGTCTGGGATAAATTTATCGGGGAGTCCGGCAGCAATTACATCTACAAATACCTCAACATTTACCTGGATACGGTCACCCTTGGAGGACCACCGGAACCAATCGGGAACCTTGTCGGGGCCTCCGTTCTGGAACAGACCCTCCTCCGTGAAAAGAAAGATATGCGGGCTCGCAGTTTTATCATACTGCTCCTCGCGATGCACATCGCCATGATCGCGATCTTCGTTGCACTGTACCGCATCATGGTCGTACTTACGGGATCCGTCACGAGCATGATGAGCCAGTTCACCAACCAGTCGGCTTCAATGGGTGCGTCGAGCATGGGCGGGGTGTCTGCCAACCAGGTACTGGGTGGGGGACTTGGCATGTTCACGAATTTCCCGGAAAAAGAGATGGGCGCCTTTGTGGTGATCTGCCTGACCATCATTACGGCGTCCAATATCATTGCAGCACGAGTAGTTGGCGGAGGTGATCGGTATATGTTTTATCTCTATGGCGCCATATTCTGTTTACTGACCGGCCTGGTACTGATCATTACTCCTATAGGCGTGGGTTTGTTCTTCAGCCCGGAGGGGCTCACGCAGATGGCAGCGGGCGGTTGAGGTTTTTAAAAATGAAAGACAGTGTTCGCAGGATCGTGATGTTGTGTACAATTCTTACCGTAGGTCTTGTATTCATCTTCTTTGATGTCACCCTCATCCAGCTCCTCCTCCTGATGGGGATCCTGGTCATAATCATGGTCTTTGCCCTGGGGATTGTAACGGTGGCTGAGATCAGGACTTCCCTTGCCGGCATGAAAGAGAAGGGCATCCTCAAACGCCTTGACGGGATAAAAATTTTCGAAAAGCCAGCATCTCCAAAGGACGGGAAAGCACCCCAGAAGCCAGGGGCGCCGGTAAAAAAGCCTGCAAAAACCGAAACACCGAAAAAACCGGGTAAAACAACGGGATTTCGTGCCCGCATAAAATCGTTCTTTGCTTCAGTGGGATCTCTCGGGACCATCATACGACAGCAGTCCGGGAAGGGCAAAAAAGTTGAAGATATCAACAAGATGCTCGATAAAACCGTAAGCGAGAAAGTTACTAAAACCACGTCCTCTCCAGGTAATGCCGCGATCGCCGGTGGAAGCGGCGGATTACCTGCCACCCCGGGGGGAGGAAATGAAGATCCGTTCCTGTCCCTGTCCAACGATGAATTCGACTCATCGCTCCTGGACGGGCTCGATGACGATTCACCTCCCGAAATGCCGGACGAGATAACCCCCGATTCCGGCGGTGCGAATTCAGGTCTTCCCGCACCGGAATTATCCATGCCATCCATGGAAGAAATGGCTGCATCAGCTGGTGCCCCCCCCGGTGACAGCGCATCATCCCTGGATGAATTCAGCGGCCTTGATGGAAGCGGGAGCCTGGATGCGGAATTCGGGGATCTCGATAACCTCAGTCTTGACGACGTCGAAATGGACGATGATATGGAGGATGCAGATTCTGCATCCGGCACTGCTGAACCGGCACCCGCCGAGGCAGCCCCTGCAACGGCCCCCCCTTCAGAGTCCAACACTGTCAAGACGGCCTGGATTCCCTCCGATGCGCCCGGTGGTGCTGATATGTCCGAGGATCAGCTCGGCATGCAGTCGGATATGGCATCATTTGCCGGGGGTGCCACCACATCCGACGAAGACATGCTCAGTTCTCTTGCAGCGGAGGTCAAACACGTAAAGAAAGAGAAAGACATCAGCCTTTTGCGGGAACTGAAGGACTTTAAAGCCTCGGCAACAGAGATTGAGGATGAATTGCAGGGCGTGTTCCGGCAGATCAGCACTATCCCAAAACCAAAAGATACAAAGTTGCCCCCGACCAATGATACAAAATAATACTCCGGGAGAGATTCGAGAAACGGCCACTGAACCTGGATATTCAGGATTATTGGAGGATACATGAAAGAAGTACCGGCAAAAATTGAACATAACAATACCTGGGTTGTCATAAAACTGGGGATTGGTGAGGATCGCATAGTACTCCCGGCCCCGATAAACAGGGAAGTCCTCTTCAAGACCGTTGTCGATGTAGCAGAAAAGAAGAACATCCTCATCATCACGGATAAGACCGATGTTGAGGTTGTATACAAGATCCTTTCTGTCGATAAAGTGCTCGCTGTTCTTAAGAAACTCGTCCTTGGCTCCTGTAACGCATACCGCCTCATGGCATATTTCATGTCGCCGGCAATCAAGGGCGGTGTCATGATCAAGGATGCCCAGTGGGAGAAGGGCAACGTTGTTGTCGTCCAGTCCGGCATCTGGTTCGTCAGTCCGACAAAACAGGTCTGCGTCCCGGTCACGGAAGTTGCCGCGATCGAACTGACAAAGCGGGAGGTCCAGGGAAAACCAACCGATGTTGTCCGCATCGATCACGTCGAATCCGGCGAAGTTGTTTCGAGCATGGTCCTCTGCCCGCTCTCAACACTCCAGGTGTTGTTCAATTTCCTCAAAGAGACCACCAAGGGAATGGACATGAAAGGCACCGAACTGGACGGCGTTGACCAGCAGGTTGCCATGCTCATCTATTCCGGCATGGACTCGCATGCCATCGAGAATATGCTCAACCTCCCCCACAAGCAGCTGGATGCAATCTATGACAAGATATTAAAACTCGGTCTTGCGGAAGTTGCCACGATTCGCAGGGAAGTCCAGCTGACCACAAAAGGTGTGCGTTACATTTCTGACGCAACAAAATCACAAACAAACTGAACTTTTTCTTTCTTTTCTTTCCCATACAGTTTTATGGTATCATTTACAATCAGTTATTTGATCGTCAATGGGAAAGATACTGATCGTGGATGATACCCTCTTCATGAGAACCCTTCTTAAAAATATCCTGTTCTCCGGAGGCCATACTATCGCCGGTGAAGCAGGAGATGGTGAAGAGGCCATTGCAAAATACAAGGAACTCAAACCGGATCTCGTCACCATGGATGTCGTGATGCCCAAGATGAACGGGATCGAAGCCCTCAAAGGGATTAAAGCCCTCGATCCGGCTGCACGGGTTGTCATGTGCACGGCAGTGGGCCAGGAACAGATGGTGAAACTGGCCATCAAGACAGGCGCAAAAGGGTATATCGTGAAGCCATTCCAGGCCCCGAAAGTGCTTGAAGAAGTAAAGAACGT
>JBAYMI010000235.1:0-4251 GCA_041663625.1 Methanoregula sp. | reverse complement strand
TTGCCGCGCCATTCTTAATGTTCGGCCCTTTGAGCCCACCGATCCTCCGCGGGGGATACCGGTCATTGGTAAAAACGGCATTCGGCCCGATAAAAACATGATCCCCTATCCGGGTCTCGGTCGGGATGAAAGCCATGCTCTGGATGCTTACATCGTTCCCGATCGTTGAGTATCCCTCGATCACGGTGCCGGTTCCAACGGCAACCCTGTCACCGATACGGGTCTTTTCCCGGATCATGACATTGTGCCCGGTCTGGAAGTCATCACCGATGACAACCTCACAATAGAGGACCGTGCCCGACCTGATTATTGCGTTTTTTCCAATTGTCGTGCCAAGGAAACCTGTCTTTGCCAGGTTCTCCCGTGAAGGGAACCCAAGGGTAACCGGCTCGAAGAACCGGGCGTTTGGCCCCACAGAATTTATCCCGTATTCAGTCATTCAACGGTCACGCTCTTTGCAAGATTTCTGGGCTTGTCGATGTCTCGTCCCAGCCTCTCTGCGGTATGATAGGCAAGGAGCTGGAGCACCACAAGGGTGGTCAGGATCTGGACAAACAGATCTCCCTGAGGTAGGGGGATGAAATAGTCGGCAATATCCGACAGTTCTGTATCGCCCTCACACCCCACTGCAATGACGGGTGCCCCACGAGCTTTTATCTCCTTGATATTTGAGATCATCACATCATAGGTCTCCCCGGGCATACAGAGTGCAATTACCGGTGTATCTTTTGAAAGGAGCGCAAAAGGACCGTGCTTGAGTTCCCCGGCGGCATACCCCTCTGCATGAATGTAAGAGATCTCTTTCATCTTCAGGGCGCCTTCAAGGGATACTGCATAGAAGGGCCCCCGCCCAATGTAAAAAATACTCCTGGCGTGTTCACAGAACGTCACGGATTCTGCAAGATCCATGAGGAGTACCTCCTCTATTGCCTTATGGGTATGTAACAGGCCCCCCTCTTCTTTCCCATTGCACAGGCTGTTGACGATCTGCATAATTACTGCCAGTTGGGTGGTGAAGGATTTTGTTGCTGCTACACTGATTTCCGGGCCGGCACGCATGAACAGGGTTGCATCGGCAATTCTTGTTACCGTGCTCCCGAGTACATTGGTGATCGCCAGTGTCCTGCAGTTATGTGATTTTGCCTGACGGAGTGCTGTAAGGGTATCGGCAGTCTCCCCGGACTGGGTAATCCCGATAACAAGTCCTCTGATCGGTGGAGGGTAATACCGGAATTCGGATGCAAATTCCAGGCGGGCAGGTATCCCGCAGGCCCCCTCGAGCAGGTACTTGAAGATAAGGCCGGTATGGTATGAGGATCCGCATGCAACGATCGTGATGAAATCAGGCCGACCAATGATTTTTTTCAGGCTGTCCAGATTCGTGGCACGGATAGTATTGTAGAAGGCCTGCGGTTGTTCGTAAATCTCCTTGAGCATATAGTGTGAAAAACCACCCTTTTTTACATCCTCGACAGACCAGTCGATCAGTTCAACCGGGCGTATGACCTGCACGCCCTTATTGAAGATTTCAACGGTTTCCCGGGTAAGGGATACAACATCTCCGTCCTCAAGAAATACAGCCCGCTCCGTATGTTCGAGCAGGGGAGTCATATCAGAGGCAATGAAATTTTCCCCGTCGCCGATACCCAGGACCAGCGGGCTTGCGTTCCTTGCCGCAATGATCCGTTTCTCCCCGGCAGCTACCACCAGAATGGCAAAGGATCCCTTGAGTTGGGGAATTGTATTCTGTACTGCTGACAGCAGATCCTTATTTTCTGCATATTCTTCTTCGATGAGGTGGACAATAACCTCGGTATCGGTGCCTGAACGGAATATATGTCCTCGTCCCTCAAGCTGCCGCTTCAACAGGGAATAATTCTCAATAATCCCATTGTGGACAAGTGCGATCGTGTTGTTGCAGTCCGTATGGGGATGGGCATTCTCATCACTGGGAACTCCGTGGGTTGCCCATCGCGTGTGTCCTATGCCAATCTTTCCTTTCAGAAGGGATACGGAACCAGAGTTCTCCGATATCCGTCCCTGGTGTTTTGCAAGGGTGATCTCTCTTCCCGCAGTGGCAACACCAAACGAATCGTAACCCCGGTATTCAAGTTTTTTCAATCCTTCTACAATCAGGGGTGCAGCTTCTCTCCGTCCGATGTATCCCACGATGCCGCACACGTTATATCACCGTGGAATTGTCCGGAATATACCTTGATGACAGGCTGGCACGACCTTCGATGGTGACATTGTTTCCTATAACTGAATTCTTCAGAACGGAAAACGGTCCGCAAGAAACGGTATCCCCGAGAATAACACCGAATTCAGATCGCACTGCAACACCTTCGACATCCAGAAACCCGGATGTTGTCCATGTGGAGGTATGGTCAGCAAGAATACACCGTTCACCAATAGCGGTATCGATGATCCGTGAATGGGATCCTATCGATGTATCGTCCATGATGATAGATTCCCCGATAACCGTGAACGGCTCCAGTTTTACCCGGGAACCGATACTGCTGTTTGGCAGGATGCAGCAGTTGGGTCCGATGATACAGTCATTCCCTATCACAACCGGGCCGGTAATGACCGTATTCGGGCCGATGATCGTTCCTTTGCCGATCCTGACTGCCCCCTGGATGATCGTCTGTCGGCTTGCAGATCCGTCGCGTGCCGGGGATATGGATGGTAATAACCTGCGGTTCATCTTGAGCAGGTCCCAGGCAAAGATTGCATCCTGCCAGTCATCGGCAGGGATTCCCTGTATGGTCACACCGCATTCGATGAGGGAGGAGATGGCATCGGTCAGATCGTTTTCCCGGATATGAGTAAAGATCTCCTTTGTCAGGGAATAAATCCCGGTACTGACCATGAAACTGGGGGCATGTGCAGGTTTCTCGACAATACCGGTAACATACCCTTCGTGGAGCGTCACTACCCCGAAATTCGAGGGATTCGGGTGTTCTTTCACCAGCATGGCGTTGGGGATATCCTTAATCCGGGCAATCGATGAAGGATCGATATAATTGTCCCCGGGAAGTACCAGAAACCTGTCATGAATTTTAGATTCCGCTGAAAGGAGAGCATGCCCGGTTCCCAGCTGCTTGTTCTGGATAACGACTTCAACAGGAATATCCAGCTGGTTCAGGTATCTCGTCACCTGCTCCTTCCGGTAGCCTACGACAACGATGATATCCCGTATGCCGTTCTTTACCAGCGCTTCGATCACATATTCGATGATCGGACGATTGGCCACCGGGATCATTGCCTTGGGCCTGCTTCTTGTCAGCGGGCGTACCCGCTTTCCCTCTCCTGCTGCAAGAATTACTGCCTGCATGGTTCACCTACCGTATTACTGCCTTCTCACCGATACAGCCCTCAATGACTGTATTTGGCGCGAATTTAGCTTCGCTCCCAATCATAGTACCGACATTGACGGAACAGTTGATGCCAAACCTGACATCATCCCCGATCACGGCCCCAAACTTTTTCCTTCGCGTATCCTTCCCGCATACCCGGATGGTCGCATGATCATTCCTGAGGTTGGCAATTTTTGTTCCCGCACCGAAATTGCATCCTGCTCCGACAACCGAATCCCCCACATAGTTGAAGTGCGGGATTTTAGTCCCTGCCATGATGATCGAGTTTTTGAGTTCGGAACAATGCCCGATGTGGCAATCGTCCCCAATACTGGTAGAGCCGCGAATGTACGCATGGGGGCCGATACGACAGTTTTTCCCGATGATGCAGGGGCCTTCGATGTAGGTTCCGGATTTGACAACGGTTCCTTCGCCGATACTGACGGTGTTTTGCAGGGTCACACCCTCTTCGACCACCCCATGGTTTTCCGGTTTTGTGGTCTCCATAAGGGCAGCATTTGCATCGAGCATGTCCCAGGGGTGGCCGACATCCATCCAGTACGAGAGATTGTGTGCATACAACTGCCGTTTCTCCACCAGCACCGCAAGTGCGTCGGTAAGTTCCAGTTCTCCCCGTGGTGAAGGATGAACATTATCGATGAGATCAAAGATTTCCGGTGAAAACAAGTATGCTCCGGCATTGATGAGATTCGATTTCGGCTGTTTCGATTTTTCTTCAAGCGATGTGATCATCCCATTCTCGGTCAGCACCACGCCATAATCCCCGGGATGATCCGTGGAGCTTATACACATGCAAGCCGGTTTCTTCCTGCACAGTTCTGCGATATCTTCCCGTTTGAGAACCATATCCCCGTTCAGGACAATAAATGGG
>JBAYMI010000234.1:0-4270 GCA_041663625.1 Methanoregula sp. | reverse complement strand
TGACCGACCCCTGGCCACCCCTGCCGTGGATGCGAAGTTCTCTCAAGGAAATCCCTTTTTTGTTTTACATGATAAGGAACAACCGGCAGTGTAAATTATCATGACTTTACACGCGGCAGTCATATGGCTCTACCCGCAATTATTGCGCATTAACGTGTGAATTTAACACTATTAATGATGTTGATCTTTCTTCCACGTCGATTAATTTTACATAAAAAATATTAAATCGGTATCAGCAGCCCGATCAGGTTTTCGCGTGAACCGTGAGCCGGTGCAGTGCATGCCGGAGGGGTCTGCGCCAGACCCCCACCCCCATTTCTGTTTCAAATCGATCATACCCCCCCTGCATGGGGGAGGGGGGGTATCCGGCATACCCCTCCCCCCCTTTGGCCGGATCATACCCCCCTGATCAGTTTTGAGTAGGTAATAATGCCAGCCACTCTGACGGACCCCTGTCCAGGATCGTGATACAAAAACGCGTGCAATATTGCACACATCTCATTTTTGAGGAGGGGGGTATGCATGAGACCCCCCCACCCTGTTGTTTTTTATTTTTGGATACCCCCCACCCATGGGGCAGGGGGGGTGTCCGGCATACCCCCCCTTGCCGGGCCGGAACCTGCGTGAAAAAGAACGTGTCGTGCGCTTGCCGGAATGTGGTTTTACGTCGGGAATTGGGGGCGTGAGGGGGACTGTGGCCGTGACTGCATGGGAGGGGGGGTATCCGGCATACCCCCCTCCCTTCGGATTTTTAAAATGCCGAGTCCCCCTGCTCCAGGTCTTTCATGAATTATGAGCGGTGTCGAGGATTCTAAAAAACGAAAGCCAGAACTAAAGATCCGTATCGATCCCCAGGATTTCACGACGACCTGAGAATACATCCTTGGCAATCCGTGCACAACCGCGGGATGCGCACCACTCATCGTATACGGCCACCTTTGAGCCCAGGAGCGATCCGACTTCCGGTGCAACAACGGGGGCAAGGCTGCCGGCAAGTCCCACAGGTGCGCCGGGGTTCAGGATCCGCATTGCCGCGCACTCCATGGCGGCGAACATGGCGACCGTGCGCATGCGCTCGGGTTCAGGAACAGAAAAGTTAACGCCCGCGTGCTGAAATGCATCGTTGGCAGTGCATGTTCCTTCGTCTACCCTCCGGATCGCGTCAACGTCAAGGGCGCCGTGGAGCGTGCCCGGGGCAAAGATGCAGGCATCAAAAGCGCCGACCAGTTTCCCCCCCGTGACAAGCAAGGTGACTGTATTGGAACTGATGTCGGAGATGATCGCATCATTCCCGAGATCATGGCAGACCTCGTAGGCAATGCCGATCTTCTCGGGGCTTGTCTGGTGGGAGTAAGCCTTGAACCGGGGATCGGTCGGGGATCCCCGGTGGAGTCCCGGCATTGCAATCGCGGGAATGCCGCTTGCTGCTACCTCGTCAAAGACGCGTGTCCCGCCCCCGATATGCTTTCCTGCCCCTTCGCGGCTGACAAGACCGCGGTTCTGCAGTTTTCCGATGCGGGTAATCTTCGAGAAATTATCGCCCATTGAGTAACAGACTGCAATTCCCTCGATCTCATCCAGGGGACAGATGCGGGAAAGGTCAGCGATATGGAAGTCTTTTGCGGCCTCGCGCGAGAGCTTGAACTCCTGACTTTCACTGGCAAATCTCATGGCACTTGTGCCGTGATCTATCCCTATGAACATAGCAGTAATCCTATAGCATGGATGACATATTAGGTATTGATGTTTGATGTGGTAACAGGCGGGGCCGGGTTCATCGGCTCCCATCTTGTGGATGCCCTTGTGGCACAGGGGGACCGCGTTGTTGTCATCGACTCCCTTGCCGCAGGACACGAGGAGACAATTGCCGGGCACCTCACGTCAGGCCGGGTGCGGCTTGTCAGGGCGGATCTCCTTTCTGATGGCTGGCAGGATGTCCTCAAAGGGGCGGACCGGGTGTACCACCTTGCCGCGGATCCGGATGTGCGCCAGAGCGCAATGACTCCCGATCCGACCTTCCAGAACAATATCGTTGCCACGTACCGGGTGCTCGAGGCAATGCGGGTGCATGCAGTCCCTGAACTGGTCTTCACGTCCACCTCTACCGTATACGGGAATGCCACGGTCATCCCTACTCCCGAGAACTATGCGCCGTTCGAGCCGGTCTCGGTCTATGGCGCAAGCAAGCTTGCCTGCGAGGCGCTCATCTCGGCATACTGCCACTCGTTTGAGATGCGGTCCTGGCAGTTCCGGTTCGCCAATATCATCGGTTCGCGCAGCGGCCACGGCGTTATCACGGATTTTGTCCAGAAACTCAAAGCAAATTCCATGGAACTTGAGATCCTTGGCAACGGGAAACAGACCAAGTCGTATCTCGAAGTCCACGAATGTATCCGGGCCGTGGAGTTTGCCATAAAACATACAAACCAGCCGGTGAACGCCTTCAATATCGGCTCCGAGGACTGGATCGATGTCGTGACCATCGCTGACATCGTGACGGAAGCAATGGGCCTGAAGAATGTGCACTACCGGTTCACGGGCGGGGAGCTGGGCTGGGTCGGCGATGTGCCGAAGATGCAGTTATCCATTGAGAAACTCAAGGCTCTGGGCTGGAAGCCGCAGAAGGGCTCCCGCGAGAGTGTCAGGATTGCGGCACAGGCTGCTGTTACGGGGCAGTAATATGAAATATATCGTTGTCCTTGGCGATGGTATGGCGGACGAGCCGATCGCATCTCTCGGTGGAAAGACACCTCTCGAATACGCAAAGACACCGAACCTGGACCGGATGGCCCGCGAGGGTGCCTGCGGGAGGCTACGGACTGTCCCTGACGGTTTTGAGGCCGGCAGCGATATTGCCAATATGTCGGTTCTCGGGTATGCCCCGGAGAAGTATTACACGGGACGGGGACCTCTTGAAGCACTGAGTATGGGTGTTGACCTTGCCCCGGGAGACGTCGCCTACCGCTGCAATCTCGTGAATGTGGAGAATGAGACGATGGCGGACTTCTCCGCCGGCCACATCTCAAGCGGGGAGGGAAAGGATCTCTTTTCTGCGCTCCAGCCGGAAATTCCGGATGTGATGGTCCAGGCAGGTGTCAGTTACCGGAACCTGCTGGTTGTCCATGGCGGACACGGGTCCACCTCCACGCCCCCGCACGATATTGTCGGGCAGGGAATTGCCGGGTACCTTCCGAGAGGGAAGGATGCGGAGCTGCTCCTGCGGTGCATGGAGACGAGCAGGAATGTGTTTGCCCACCACCCGGTGAACAAGGCCCGTGCCGCTGCCGGCAAACGCCCGGCAACCCAGATCTGGCCGTGGAGCGGAGGCAAGAAACCGGCGTTTCCCCTGTTTGCGGATAAGTACGGGAAGAGGGGCGGTATGATCTCGGCGGTAGACCTCCTCAACGGCATAGCCCGCTGTGCCGGCATGGAGGTCATCACGGTACCGGGTGCCACCGGGTATCTCGATACGGACTATGCGGCAAAGGCCCGGTATGCGCTGGATGCTATCAAGCGGCTGGACTTTGTCTATGTCCACATCGAGGCGCCGGACGAGGCAGGCCACATGGGGAGTATTGAGGAGAAGGTGAAAGCGATCGAGAAGGTCGACGAAGTTGTGGGCACGATCCTTGATGGATTCGACGGTGTTATCGCTGTGTTACCAGACCACCCGACGCCGATCCGCGCCAAGACCCACACGCGTGACCCGGTGCCGTTCGTTGTCCGGGGTAAAGGAAAGGATGAGACGTCGGCGTTCTCAGAGAAATCTGCACAGTCAGGAAGTCTCGGGATGAAAAACGCGGTGGAGTTCCTTGACTTCCTCTTTTCATAATGGTGTGGCATCAGATCCCATGCGTCATCATGAATCAGTGGGGGTAACTTTCATCATCTGCCACAAAATGCGTTGATATAATTTCATACCTGATGATGTAAATTTATCGACACGTGATCTTTTTTTAACATTTGACTCGTGGAGTAAGTTACGATTCCACCATCATATCCTTCTCATGCAACCGTTCTTTTGAGTGTTTTTGCAAATCCTTCCATTACCAATGCGTCACGCGGGGTGACCCGGATAGTGTTGGGGAACCGGAATCCGGTCCTGTCAGGCGCCCGGCAAACAATAATAATATCACAGATGCACGGTGAGATCAGGTATATCTGAAAAGGAGCACCTATGGGTTCTGGTAAAAACAACCAATACCACCCCGTTGCGATGGACGAAGAGAAGATCGCGATGAAGGCATATGACCGGTACGGGGAACTGTAT
>JBAYMI010000233.1:0-4279 GCA_041663625.1 Methanoregula sp. | reverse complement strand
TGCAGGAAGAGCTCGAACGCCAGCAGCGTCAGAAACAACAGATCCAGATGATACTCATGCAGGTTCTCGAGCCGGATGCGAGAGAACGGCTGAACACCATCAAGCTCACCAAGCCGGATTTCGCCGGCGCGGTCGAGCAGCAGCTCATCCAGCTCGCACAGAGCGGACGGTTGCAGAAGAAGATCACCGATGCACAGCTCAAGGAGCTGCTCAGGCAGCTCGCGCCAGCCAAACGGGATTACTCCATAACAAGGAAATAATGAAAGCCGGAGTGCTTTACAGCGGCGGTAAGGACAGTTCCCTTGCAGCAATCCTGCTGGGTACGTATTACCAGGTCGAACTCAACACGTTCGTGTTCGGCCGGGACCGCCTAATCCCCTCGGTTGAGGCTGCGGCAGACGCGCTGGGATATCCCATAAGAAAACGAGTATTCGAGGAAGGGATGTTGAACAAAATGGTCGACCTGGTCGTGGAGAAGGGGTATCCGAACGATGCCATCAACTTCGTACACAGGTCGGCCGTGGAATCGCTCGCAGGAGAGTATGACGTGGTCGGGGACGGCACACGGTTTGATGACCGGGTCCCGATGCTCTCCCGCGAGTCGGTCCAGAGCCTGATGAGCCGGACAGGGTGCTCGTACGTGCGACCCCTGCTCGGTGTTCCCAGGCGCGAAGTCGACCGGCTTGTGGACCAGCTCCTCGTCGTCCAGTACGGCGAGACCGGTACCCTCGAGAACGGCGATTACGAATCCGAGATCCGGGATGCGTTTCGGGCCCGCGGGCTCGATTACACAACCCTGTTCCCGCAGCACCACGAGCAGTCGCTCGTGGTCGGCAGGAAAGTTAATTAAAGGTGAACGGAAATGAGCAAACTAAGCAAAGGCAGGAAAATCCGGCTTGCGAAGGCATGCGACCAGAACCGGCGCGTGCCCCAGTGGGTTATGGTCAGGACCAAGAGGGCGGTTGTTTCGCACCCGAGACGGCGGAACTGGCGCAAGAGCACGCTGAAGGTGTAATCAATGGCAGACAAGATGGAAGAGCATGTCTATGTAATCCCTCTCCGGGATGCCCGCCGCATGCCCCGCTGGAAGCGGAGTAATGGTGCGATCAAGGATATCAGGAAGTACCTGGCCAAGCACATGAAGAGCGAAGATGTCAAGCTCGACCAGGCAATCAACGAGAAGGTATGGTCACGGGGCAGCTCCAAGCCGCCATCAAAGATCCGTGTCCGTGCCATGAAGATGGAGGACGGGCAGGTTCAGGCAGAACTTGCACCGGAATCGTAGATGCAAAGGACGATCACGTTCGACGGCGATCCGAACATCGGGGTTTTTGCCCGGGTGCTCGGGGATATCGCGATTATTCCCCCGGAATCACCGGAGGATTTCAGGGCAGCAGTAAAAGAAGCGCTCGACGTAACGCTCATCGAGACCACGATCCAGGGCAGTGCCATCATCGGCTCGCTCGTTGCCGGCAACAGCCGGGGTGCAGTGGTCTCGGGGCTTGCCACGAAAGAGGAGATCGCCCTGCTGGCGGAGTACCGCGAGGTGCTGCTGCTCAATGAATCGATGAACGCTGCGGGCAACGTGATCATGGCAAACGACAGTTTCGCCGCAGTCCACCCGGACATGCCCGCTGACCTGATGAACGCGATCGGCGAGTTCCTTAAAGTCGAGATCTTCCCTCTCGTGCTCGGCGGTGTCAAGACCGTTGGCATGGCGGGTGTTGCAACCAACAAGGGTGTTATCGTGCACCCGCGTGCAACGGACCGGCAGATCGAACAGATCGAATCGGTGGCGAAGATTCCGGTCGGAACAGGCTCGATCAACATGGGCAGCGGTCTCGTGGGAACCGGTCTTCTCGTCAACGAGAGAGGGTATCTCACGGGCAATGCCACGAGCGGGTTTGAACTGGGCAGGATTGAGGATGTATTTGGTTTTCTGGAGTGAATGAGTTATGGCAGATCAGAAGTTTGAAGTGAAAGGCACATTCCTGATGGGCGAGAACTGGATGCCCTACACGAAAGTGATCGAGGCACCCAACGAGAGGCAGGCGCAGGAGCGCACCTTTACCGTCATCGGCAGCAAGCACAACCTGAAGCGGCGCTACATCAAGATAGATGGCGTCAAGGCTGTGAAAGCCGAGTAATTTTTTTCTCTTTTCGTAAATCTTCAAAACGGTATACCCGTACGTTGTTCTCATCGGTGTTTTTATCCCATACCGTGCCGGATATCTCCCCATGAAGGAAGAAACCCGCTGGAAACTGCTCGTGGCTCTTGCGCTCGTAACGGTCACGCTGTTCCTGATGACAATCCATTTCCTGATCTACCGGGATGCCAACCACCTGTTCATGTACTTCCTCGGTGACCTGGTCTTTGTCCCGATCGAGGTGCTCTGCGTGACGCTGATCATCGACGGGATGCTGGAGTCGCGGGAGCGGCAGCAGCGGATGGAGAAGCTGAACATGGTGATCGGGATCTTCTTCTCCCGGGTCGGGACGCCGCTCATGTCCCGGCTTGCGATCGCAGACACCTGTGTCATGCCTCTTCGAAAGGAGCTGGCGATCCTTCCTGCAGACTGGACCGCTGACCGGTTCCGTGCTGCACAGGCGGGTCTCTCCGGCTGGCACTGCAAAGTTGATCCGGCCCATGTTGATCGTGAAGCCCTGCGGAACTTTTTGAAAAGCAACGAGGATTTCATGCTCCGTCTCATGGAGAATCCGACTGTTTTCGAGCATGAATCTTTCACGGACCTGTTGTTCGCGGTCACTCACCTTGGGGAGGAGCTCAGCGCCCGGGGCGATCTCTCCAGTCTGCCTCCAACGGATCTCGCGCATCTGGAGATTGACATTGAACGGGTCTACTCCCGGCTTGTGCCCGAGTGGCTGAAGTACATGGAATACCTGCGGAACCATTACCCGTACCTGTTCAGCCTCGCGATGCGGCAGAACCCGTTCGATGAGAAGGCGAGTGTAATCGTGAAGTAGGGGGATCACCCCCTCTTAAAAAATCCAATCGGGAGGGGGGTATGCCGGATACCCCCCCTCCTTCCGCATGAGCATATCAGCGTTTTTCCTGCTGCCTAATCACGGGTGGTTTGGCATGTTATCGTCAGAGTGTCACGGCCGGATGGGGCTTTTTAAAAAAGGATCAATTCTGGGATTTTTCCTGAAGATTGGGGGGTACCCCCCTCCCGAAAATAAAATGGGTGGGGGGGTCTCCGCGATTTGAAAAAATAATGGAGGGGGGGTATCCGGCATACCCCCCTCCTCAAAAATGGTATTGCACATCTATTGCACACGTTCCGGGCCACCTTCCGGAAGGGTGTCTCCGGTGAGATTCCTCTTCAGCGTTCTTACTCAAAAATGATCGGAGGGGGTATGATCCGGCCGACAGGGGGGAGGGGTCTCCCGGATACCCCCCCACCCCCATGCAGGGGGGGTCTGCACAAAATAAAAACAAACGGGCGGGGGGGTATGGCAGAGACCCCCCCTCCCCCCAATCAGCAGCAGGATTCCGACATGTATATCGTGAACTCCGCGTACTCTTCTCACACTACACGGTAGGTGCGATCCTGAACACAATCCATAAGAAGATACTACTCCTTGTGCTGATCTTTGCCTGCGGGGTATTCCTCGGCGCAGTATATACCTCATACCTCACTCCCCCGGCGGTACACCCGGCGAAACAGGCGGTCTTTTCAAAGAATGCACCGGAACCCATCGGGCCGTACAGCCAGGCCGTCGAGTCCGGCGATTACGTGTACCTGTCCGGCCAGATAGGCCTGGACCCTGCAACCGGCAACCTGACTGCCGGAGGCGCACAGGAACAGACTGTCCGGGCCATGGAGAACCTCCACGCCGTCCTCGGTGCTTCCGGGCTCTCGTTCTCCGATGTGGTCCAGACGCGGATCTATCTCACCTCCCTGAGTGATTTTACCACGGTGAACCAGGTCTATGGCACGTATTTCAACGATACTTACCCGGCACGCTCCACGGTGCAGGTTGCCGGTCTTCCCAAGGGAGCGGTAGTCGAGATCGAGATGGTGGCGCAGAAGCGGTAGGTCTCACCCTCCTGTGCAATCAGGCAATGATCCGGTTGCTTATGTTATGCAGTGCCTTCGGGTGAATCCGCCGGCCCGCATCTCTTCTCATTCTCCTCAAGGATATGAAGCAGCCCTTCAACTCCCGCAGGCCTGTCCATCTCGTCATAATAAATGTGGCTTGTTGCCGTCACTTCCATCTTTGAGCCGTCACGTTTCTTCAGGGCAAGACGATATCC
>JBAYMI010000232.1:0-4305 GCA_041663625.1 Methanoregula sp. | reverse complement strand
CCGACCGCGGCAGAACCCCTCTATGGGATCTATCCCCTCATCATCGGGACTCTCCTTGTCACGCTCGGTGCCATGGTATTCTCCGTCCCGCTTTCTATCGGCTGTGCAATCTACATCTCCGAACTTGCCTCCCCCCGGGTGAAGCAGTTCCTCAAGCCGGCCATCGAACTCCTCGCGGGCATCCCGTCCGTTGTGTACGGGTTCTTCGGCCTCATCATTCTCACGAATTTTATCCGGGTCACGTTCGACCTCCCAACGGGAGAGACCTGGCTCGCGGCATCGGTCCTCCTCGGCATCATGGCACTCCCCACCATCATCAGCGTCTCCGAAGATGCGATCAGTGCCGTGCCCCGCGAGTACAAGGAGGGATCGCTTGCCATCGGGGCCACGCGCTGGCAGACGATAAGCCGGGTCATCGTGCCCGCCGCCCTCTCGGGCATTGCCGCCGCGATCATCCTTGGCATCGGGCGTGCTGTGGGCGAGACTATGGCGGTCATGATGGTTGCCGGAAACGCATCTATCATCCCGGAACCCATCTGGAATATCCTATCCCCCGTGCGGACACTCACCGGCACGCTCGGCATCGAGATGGGCGAGGTTGCGGTAGGGAGCGAGCACTACAGTGCACTCTTCGGTGTCGCAGTCGTCCTGCTGCTCATCACGCTGGTCATCAATCTCTCGGCCGTCGCCATTCTCCGGCATCTCCGGGAAGGACGAACCGGCAGTTCCGCCCGGAGATCATTCATCTCCCCCGGGACCCGGGCAAAACTCGTATTTGCCGGTAAGATGCTGGGTCTCACCCTGCTGCTCATCTTCCTCACCGCCGTGTCCTGGTGGCTTGGCCCGCTCGTCCTGCTGGGGGGAAGCCTGTGGTATGCCGGCAGGCCGTTTTTGTCGGAGAAGAGGATCCAGGTGATTGCATTTGGATTAATCGCCCTGGCAACCCTGGCGGTCCTTGTCATCCTCGTCATCATCCTGCAGGACATTGTGGTAAACGGCCTTCCCGCGCTCTCGTGGGAGTTCCTGACCCAGCCGCCAAAGGATCTCGGCCGGGCCGGGGGCATCTACCCGGCGATTGTCGGCACGCTCTGCCTGGTGACCGGCGCAATCGCCCTTGCCCTCCCGCTGGGAGTCGGGGCCGCGATCTACCTCGTGGAATACACCCGCGAGGGGCGGATCACCCGGCTGATCCGGACCGGGGTTGACCTCCTGAACGGGACGCCATCGATCGTCTTTGGCCTCTTCGGGTTCGCCTTCATCGTCCTCTACCTCAACGTGGGGGTCTCGATGCTGGCCGGCCAGGTCACGCTCGCCCTGATGGTACTCCCGACCATCATACGGACCACCGAGGAATCCTTAAAAAATATCCCGCAGGCCCTCCGCGAGGGGAGCCTTGCGCTCGGGGCCACCAAGTGGCAGACGATCAGCCGGGTGGTCCTCCCCCCGGCCGTGCCCGGTATTGTTACCGGGTCCATCCTGTCGATCGGGAGGGCAGCGGGCGAGACCGCTCCTATCATGTTCACGGCCGTGGTCTTCTCGCAGCGGTTCCTGCCGGACTCGGTCTTCGAGCCGGTGATGGCCCTGCCGTACCATCTCTTCATCCTTGCCACCAACGTGCCCGGCGCATCCACCAACCAGTACGGCACAGCGCTGGTCCTCCTCATAATGGTGGTCGGGTTTTATTCGGTGGCGATCTTTGTCAGAACCCATTTCCAGAACAAGGCACGGGGGTAACTGTATGTCTGAAAACTGTACCATTTCCACAACCAGCCTCAACCTGTGGTATCACGAGAAGCACGCCCTCCTGGATGTCTCCATGACGATCCCGAAGAACCGGGTCACGGCCCTGATAGGCCCGTCCGGCTGCGGGAAGTCGACCCTGCTGCGGTGCTTCAACCGGCTGAACGATCTCATCGACCACGTGAAAATTACCGGCGAGATAGCGCTGGATGGCGAGAACATCCATGCGCCGGACACCGATGTTGTCACGCTCCGGAAAAGGGTCGGCATGGTCTTCCAGAAGCCAAACCCGTTCCCGAAATCGATCTACGAGAACATCGCGTACGGCCCCCGGGTCCATGGCGTGAAGGACAAGGCAGAACTCGACAACATTGTCGAGGAGAGCCTGCGCCACGCCGCGATCTGGGACGAGGTATGTGACCGGCTCAATGATTCGGCGCTCGGCCTCTCGGGCGGCCAGCAGCAGCGGCTCTGCATTGCCCGGACCCTCGCGGTCGAACCTGAAGTGATCCTGATGGACGAGCCCTGCTCGGCCCTCGACCCTATCGCAACCGCAAAGATCGAGAACCTCATCGATCGGCTCAAGACCGAGTATACGGTCATCATCGTTACGCACAACATGCAGCAGGCGGCCCGGGTCAGCGATTATACCGGTTTCATGTACCTCGGAAAACTGATCGAGTGCGGGAGGACAAAGGAGATCTTCGAGCACCCGAAGGAAGAACTCACGGAAAATTATATCACCGGGCGGTTCGGGTAGGTGGAAAATGGCAGAAAAATTTCATACGGAACTCAAAAACCTGAAGAAGGATACGGTGGCGATGGCGGCACTGGGCAGATCGATGCTCAGGACCGCAGTCGATGCCCTGATCCGGCAGGATAAGGAGATGGCCATGTCGGTCGTTGCGCAGAAGGACGAGATCCACCGGATGGAGGTGGCAATCGAGGAGCACTGCTACCAGCTCATTGCCCTCAACCAGCCGATGGCAAAGGACATGCGGGTCATTGCCTGCACGCTCAAGGTCATCACCGCCTCCCTCCGGATCGGGCGGTACGGCAAGGTGATCGCAAATATCGTCCGGGAGATCTCCGACAAGCCCCACATAGCGAACCTGATGAGCATCCCCCACATGGCCGATCTCGTCATCGACATGGTCGACGATGCGGTGAGGGCCTATGACGAGGAGGATATCGCGCTCATCGGGGATTTCTCAGCACGGGACGACACGATCGATGCGCTCCGGCACTCGATCTTCCGCGAGGGCATCACCTACATGATGGAAGATCCCAAGAACATCTCGCGCTGCACGCACTACATCATGGCTGCCCGGTACCTCGAGCGCTGTGCGGACCATGCCTGCAAGATTGCCGAGAACGTCCACTACATGCAGACCGGCGAACGAATCGAGATCCACTGATAGCCCTCCCCGATTGACATTACCCTAAAACCCCTGTGAAGAGGATACCATGTTACCATCTGTACTCAAACGAGCAGCACACCACATAACCAGTCTCCAGGACAGCACCAGGATCACGGATGAGCCCGGTACCATCACCCCGCAGGAAGATTACGGCAGCCGAGAGCAGGCTGCATCGGCAGATGCCCGGCACAGCATCTCGGTCCTCCTGGTGGATGACGAAGAGGTTCTTCTCGATGTCGGGAAAGTTTTTCTTGAGCGTTCCCCGGGCATCGAGGTTGCGGTCGCGCTGTCCGCCCGGGACGCGCTCGTACTCATGCAGCGTACCGCCTATGACGCCATCGTCTCCGATTACCAGATGGCGGAGATGGACGGCCTTTCCTTCCTGCGTGAAGTCCGCAGAACGGACATGTCCATCCCGTTCATCATCTTCACCGGCAAAGGGCGGGAGGAGGTTGTGATCGAAGCGCTCAACAGCGGTGCAGATTATTACATCCAGAAAGGCGGGGAACCAAAATCCCAGTATGCCGAACTCCTGCACAAGATCCGGAGGGCCGTCCAGCAGAAACGGGCCGAGGCGGCTCTGAAAAAGAAGCACGAGATTCTCCGGGCAATCCTCCGGGCATCGCCCAATGGTATCGCGTTTGTCCGGAACCGCACGTTCCAGTGGGTGAACGGTTCCCTTGCGCATGTCCTTGGTTACACTCCGGCCGAGCTCCGCGGCATGCACTTAAAGGAACTCTATGAGAACCCTGAGACCTACGACCGGATCGGTGCAAGGATACAGGAAGATCTCCGGAACCAGGGCACCGCGAGAATCACCACGCGGTTCCGGCACAAGAACGGGATCGCGCTCGAATACGTCATCCACATCGCGCCCCTCGACCGGGGGAACCTCCATTTCGGCCACATGATCATGATGACCGATCCCTCCCGGAGGATGGATGTCGCCCGCGGGCTCGAGGACACGGCACCGTTTCCGCATATGGAACTCACCCCGGTGATCGAACTGAACCGGGACTGCCAGATCACGTACTTCAACGATGCCGCGATCGATGCCATGGTCCGCTACGGGAGCCGGGGCACGCTTGAAGAGTTCTATCCCCCGGATATCCGGGATATCCTCCGGGGAATGGAGAAGTCCCAT
>JBAYMI010000231.1:0-4316 GCA_041663625.1 Methanoregula sp. | reverse complement strand
CCGACAATGAAGATCCTGTTCGAGCGCTCGCCGCTCGGCAACAGGACGAACGTCGGGCTCTTCTCGTCCTCGCCGTCCTTGAACTGGTACCGGCACTCGCGCAGCTCGGCCGCAAAGACACGCCGTGCCGGCTCGCGCTCGAACTGGCCTTCCCGGCGGGTCGGCATATCGGTTGCGTTCGTGCTCATGATGGCGCACCCCCGGCGCGGTTCAGCAGGGCCGTATGATCCGCCGTGCTGAAGGTAATCTTCTCGCACTTGTTGACGAGCAGGCGCCATCGATCTCCCGGCCGGAGCACTGGATATACCGGCCAAGGATCTTCTCCCGCATCTGGATGAATACCTCGTCCATCCCGAGCGGGTTGTTCTCAGCTATCTCCTGTGCCTGCGCGAGGGTAATTCCGGTCAGCGCCTCCACAACCTCGCGCTGGATCAGGATATTATGGGTCTTTTCCCCGTCGTCCAGCCAGCCCTTGAGCCGGAGATCGTACACGAACTTCGGCTGGATCTCGTGGACCGGGCAGTAGTTCTGGCGCGAGAGGGCGCGGTTGCAGCCCTCCACCGGGCAGCGCTTGATGATGCCGGAGCCCGGCGCAATGTGGACGATGGCACCGGTCATGGCGGCCTCGCCCCCGCTGACCTCGATCTCGCCCTCCTCCTGCAGGATGGTTGCCGCGTTCAGGTTCAGGGAGAGCCGGCCATTGAACTCGTCCACCTGTGCGTAGAATATATTGTACACCGCACCGGGCACGAGCTTCTCCTTGCCCGGCTCTTTCCAGATCACGAACTTGATCGTGCCGGTCTCGTCACCGAGCAACCCGGACTGGAGCATCCGTTCGTGGCTGGCGTCCCACTCCTGGACAAACTTCGCCCGGACGCCCCCGATGCCCGGGCGCAGATCCTTGATGGGTGTCGGCGTCGGGATGAGCGACCGGTCCTCGGTGATCTCCTTGATCGTGGTGCCCGAGTGGATCTTCAGGTTCGCAACTCCTTTGTAATCATCCACAACCGCTGATTCGATCCGGTACCATGAGCCATCCGCCATGGCAGGGGCATTGGATTTCGCCCAGACCACGAACCGGATTGCGCCGGACTCATCCGCGATGATGCCGCTCTGCGCAATGGATGGCGAGGCCGGGGCAGAGAGCGCAACGACCTTTCCCTCGATGGTCACCCATTCGCCGGGAACCCCCTCCGCGATCTTCTTCTCTTCGGTACCTCCACCCTTTCCCCCGTTGCCGGCACTGGCGCCGAAACCCGGCGCGGGAAGGTTGAACTCCTTCGCGAGTTCGTTGGTCACGCTTCGTTCAGCCTCTGATGGCTGGACACCGAATTCATCCACGAGCCTCTTGAGTTTTCCCTCGATCTTCTTCACATCGGGGGTCTGCCCGCCGCTTGCAAATTTTCGGGAGATTCTGTTTGCTGCTTCGGAATAATCCATTTTCATACATCTCCATCTATAAAATCCAAACTGCTTAGAACATAAGTGTGTCACCATGCGTAGTGAAAGTGTTGCTTTGTGCCCGGGATCGGGAATGCAATCCGGCTGCCCGGAAGGTCACTATCGTGAAGTTTATCTGACCCCACAGCTGACTTAGAAATACTATGGCAGATATTACCGCAGACAGTACAATCTACGAGCTCCTCCAGGCCAAACCCGAGGCAACCGAAGCACTCTTCAAGTTCGGCATGGGATGTGTCGGGTGCGCAATCGCCCGTGGCGAGACCATCCGCGAGGCAGCTGAAGCCCATGGCATCCCCCTCCCCGAGCTTGTCAAGGCACTCGGTATCAAGGAATAACCCTTTTTTGGCAGTCTCTGCTGGAGTCTGCATTATTTCCCGATGTTGCCGGCGATACAGGGTGTATCCGCGGGGAACAGACCCGCAGGGAAAAGAGAACCGGCTGTAATTCCCAAAATGCACTCACTTCACGATCTTCCGGGCGAACCGGACCATCTCTTCTCTTGAGGCATTCGGGAATTTTTTGTAATATGCCGCAACTTCCGGCTCGTGCAGGAGCGTGCAGGCTGCGCAGTTCCAGATCTTCCCTCCGCCCGAACTCTCTACCCACTGTCCGAGACTCTCATCTTTACAGGGATAGAACGGGCAGTAACAGAAATCGCAGGCCTGTCCTTTGAAATGGCAGGGATAATAGGGACACTCCGCGCCCGGGGTCCATTCCGCCCAGTGCCCGCCTTTGAACCGGCTGTAGATGAAAAACGCCGGGTGTTCCGGAACCCCGCCGGCATCGTGGCGGCGGAGCGCTTCCGGTAACCCGTGGAGGATTGCCTCCCGGACCCGCATGCCGGCCCCGGTTGTGCGGCCTGCATACCGGTGTTTCATCTCGCCTTCGCAGGCAGCGATCACGGCATCTGCCGGGGTGCCGGTTACCGGGAGATCAAGCGCGAGCAGCGCCTCGGCCTTTGCCTCGGTTGCGACCATGATCGTCTCAAGAAGGGCTGCGTCATCCATCCCATCACTGCTGGTAACAATGATGGTGATCGAGCCGGTGGTTGCCGGGGGTTCGCGGCGGATGCCGGCCGTGATGAAGACAGTGATGAAATCGTACTGGAGCACACAGGCCTGCTCAACGGGAACCGTGGTCAGGAGCCCGAACGTGTCCGTGCCGATCCCGGCTTCCGCGGCCACGCGCTCCAGCTCCTTATCCAGGGTATTGTGGTTCCGGCCCGCAGGAATGGTATGATTGAAAAGGGTCGAGACCGAACGGATGCCGCCGAAGAGGCCGGTACTTGCAGCGCGGAACGATCCGCGGATGAAAAGCGTGTGGTTATCGGGATAATATCTCATGCAACCGAATAACGCATGCGGTCCTTGAGTTCCTGCTGCTTGCCGGCATTCCAGCCGGAGACGTCCTGGAGATACCCGGTGACCCTGCTGATCTGGGTAACGTCGTGGGAACCACATTCCGGGCAGACCGCCTGGCCGCAGAGCGGGCAGTACTCGATGCCCGAGATCACTTCATGGGTGCAGTGGCAGTGGTCAAGAGGACACATGAGTTCAAGATGGGTCTCTCCGCAGTTGGGACACGGATTCTCATCAACAATGAGGTGGCAGGTGTGGCACTTGTATTTGCGCTCTTCATTTGGAATATCGGATAATCTCTTGTATTTTTCTGCCAGTTTCCGTTGTTCAACTGTCCACTCCATAGTATAACAATCGCGTAAGTGCTTAATAAATTTTTAGACCCTGCTGGTTCAGCCAATCCGCGATTCACCCTTTATAAATTGCCTATACGCGGATCCAGTCAAAAATTGGAGGGTATTAATAAATCTTTACGTCTTCCGGACCGCTGAAAATGTCGTTATCGCGGTTACCGGGTCCTTTGCCTCATAAATTGCCCGTCCAACGATGATCCCGTCGACGAGCTTTGCGACGGTTGCGGCATCCCCGCCCTGAGCCCCGACACCCGGCGAGAGGATCTTCCGCTGCCCGATAATCTTCCGGAGTTCCTTCACCCGCTCCGGGCGCGTGGCGGGAGCAATGATCCCGTCAGCCCCGCACTCAATGGCGAGCGCGGCGATCTTTTCCGCTGCTCCGCCGTGGAAGAATGTTGTTGCGCCCGGGTGGCTCATCTCGGCGACAACAAAGCATGCGCCGCCGTAATCTTCGGCCACGTCCACGCAGGCCTGCACCGCATCCTTACCGGTGAACCCGTGGCAGATGATGGACGAGAACCCGGCATCGAAGACCTGCTCCGCGATGAGCCGGTTCGTGTTGGGGATGTCTGCGACTTTGAAGTCCGCGATGAGGGGACGATCCAGCTCCTCCAGCTCTCCCGCAATTGCGAGACCTGCTGAAAGGATGAGCGGGTACCCGAGCTTGATAGCATCGAGATGGGGCGCACAGGCTTCCGCGATGGCGAGCGCCTTCTTCTTCTCCGTTACATCCAGCGCAAGGATCAGGTCCGTCATTTCGCCAGCCGTTCCATCACCGCTGCGGTCAGCATGGGGAGGGTGATGGTCGCGTCCCCGTAGACCGTTACCGCCTGCGCCTCTTCCGTGATCTTGCCCCACGATCGCGCCTCGTCCAACGTTGCGCCCGAGAGCCCGCCAAGGTCCGGCCGGTCGCCGGTGAGCTGGATCGCGTAGCTGAACCCGTTGGGGGTCATGAGCATGCTCTGGAGGATGAAGTTCTTGGGCACGCCCCCGCCCACGAGCATGGCCCCGGCTTTCTTGGTGGTGAAGCACCGGTCAAGGAGGGCCGGCATATCGGCAAAGGCATCGACCGTGACCTTGTTGGTCTGCGAGAAGAGCCAGTACTGGAGACCGATCATCGAGTCCTGCACGGCCGGGCAGT
>JBAYMI010000230.1:0-4343 GCA_041663625.1 Methanoregula sp. | reverse complement strand
CGGTGCGGACTTCCTCCATTACAGCATCACCTACCAGAACAAGACGATCATGACGGAAGATACGGTCATCCCTTATTCGCTCCAGCCGGTTATCCGGGAACTGAATGCGCTTCTTACCCGGGGCCACTCCCAGGATCAGGTTTCCGGGTTGCTTGCCGGAATAAAGACCTGAACTTCCCGTTCTCATTTTAAGCCGGGACGTTGATTTGAAAATTTCCGGGTGCGATCACGATCGAAATCATACTCCGGATCAATCGGACCGTGATCTCCTTTTTTCAACCGGACTCTGGTTCTACCCCACCACTTTTCTTACGATTGAAAAAGGTTATCGGAACCTGGCGTACATGAACCAGAACTAAAAGAAAAATGAATCGTGTTTACTTGTCATTGTACATGCACGACTGGACATCGTGGCCGAGTTTGCCGATGGCATCGGCCCGGCAGCGCTGGCAGTGCCGCATCTGCTTGACGTATTTCCCGCACTCGTCCTGCATCTTCCGCTTCATCTCGGGAGTCGGCGGGGTGATATTCGCGAACTTGTACTGGGCAATGAGCGGAATCAGGTTGAAGGTATAGACACCCATCTCGCCGACCTTCTTTGCAATGGTCGGGATGTGATCCTCATTGATACCGGGAATATAAACGGTGTTGATCTTGACGATCATGTTGCGCTTCACTGCTTCTTCGATGCCTTTCATCTGCTGTGAGAGGAGGAGTTTTGCCGCTTCAAGCCCTTCGTAGCGCTTGCCCTTGTAATCAACGAACTGGTAGATCTTCGCGCCGATTGCCGGGTCGATCGCATTGAGGGTTACGGTGATGTTGCCGACATCATATTTCTGCAGGAGGTCGATCTTGTCGGGAAGCAGGAGGCCGTTGGTGCTGATGCATTTGATGACATTGGGATACTGCTCGTGGAGCCGGCGGAGCGTTTCGAAGGTCTCCTCGTTTGCCAGCGGATCCCCGGGCCCTGCAATGCCGACGACCTTGATGTAGTTGTACTTATCCACGACTTTCTTGACCATGTCCATGGATTCGTCGGGATTGAGCACGCGGGTTGTAACACCGGGCCGGCTCTCGTTGACGCAGTCGAAGTCCCGGATGCAGTAGTTGCACTGGATGTTGCACTTCGGCGCAACCGGAATGTGGCATCGCCCGAAATTGTGGCATGCCTTCTCGGAAAAACAGGGATGTTCCTGAATCTTGCGCATCTGTGCCGGGTCCCACTGGACCTTTCTCCCTTGTACCTCTGCAACTCTCACTTCGTCCGGCATATTGAACACCACTACATTCGTTCTTCGGGTATAAATACCGTGCAATTGTGGTACCTGCGGTACGTGGTTAGCCATGGATGCGGGTTCCCGTGTGCAGCGGAGTGGGCCGCGGATATACGGCAGGAAAGACAATTGTATAATTGTTGTGAGAGTAAGGTACTTGAGACACCATGAAGAAATCTGAGAAAGTGAAGGGGAAAGAGGCTATTGCTGCACGGAAAAAACAGGTGCGAAAATATGCAATTGCCATCCTTGTTGTCCTGGTAGTTGCGGCGGGTGCTGCATTTTATTTTTTCAACCCGTTTTATGCCAAGAGCGGCGATACTGTTGCGATTTATTTTACCGGAACCCTCGATAACGGTTCCGTTGTGGAATCCAACATGAACTCCACGGCGTTCGTGTTCACCATCGGCAATGATGAGATCCTGCCGTACGGCCTTCCCGATACGGTAATCGGTATGCAGCAGAATGAGACGAAAACGGTGAAATTATCCCCGGCAAAGGCGTTCGGCGTCTACGATCCCTCCCTTGTCCAGATCGTCAACCGTACCTCTCTGCCTGATAATACGACATTTGTTGAGGGCCAGGATTATCAGATCGTGCGCACGACCGATAACGCGGTTGCGCATGTGAAGATCCTCAATGTAACCCCCACTACGGTGGCGTGGGATGGGAATCATGCCCTGGCCGGCCAGAACCTGACTCTCACGATCACGCTCGTACAGATCGTGAGAGCATAACCTTTTTTTCAAGAAAATAATCGTGCGATGAATTTTCATCAGCTGTCGATGACTGGGGTATTTTCCATCCCCGGTTAAAAATGATGGGCCCGGCCGGATTCGAACCGGCGATCTTCGCCGTGTAAGGGCGACGTCATAACCGACTAGACCACGAGCCCCGGTAACTTACTAATGTCGCCTTCGGGATTAATAACATTGTTGATTATCCTGGAGGGGGATCCTGGTTCATCCGCAAAAGAAACGCTAGAAAATGGATGAAATGGAAGAAACTCCCGGGTCATTCTATCCGGATGGAGTAATTTCTCTGCAGGATAATCCCTTACGAGGGATCGAACTGCAGGATCTTCCTGCCGGTCTTGTCAAACATCACGAGCTGGCCGTCGATAACCTTATAATCTTCAGCCAGGCTGAGATCCGTGTTATAATACGACTCCTGGCTCATGACGCCGAGCGGGGTCTGGCAAGATGTGGCGCCGATCTTCGGTCTCCTGATCCAGATGGCCGGGTCGGTGCCGAGACGGTATTGTGCAGAATACTTGTTGCAGCCGCTTGAACCGGTAACATTTCCATCAGTGCCGAACGTGGCCGTGATGGTACTTCCCTCTGCTACTTTCGACCAGACGCCTTTTGTGTCATCGAACCACCCAAGCACCCAGGTAGTGCCGGTTATGACCGGGGCTGAGGCTGTGGTCTGCTCGGTGGAAACTGCTGCCTGCGGGGCCGGGGTTGCACTGGGTGCCGCTGTGGTTGCGGCTGCCTGTGTTGAAGAACTGGTACAACCGCCGATAAGGACGATGAGAACCAGTGCGCCTGCACAAAGTACATGAAGTGCTTTCATAGATACTCCGGGCCCCGTCCTTTACTATAAACATAGCGATTTATCCCCGCATAGACCAGAACTTTCGGTCTGTCGGAAACGGTATTTCAGGGTAGTACCGGAAAAAAATAAGATGAACCGGGGCCGGATGCGGCGCTCACTCTTTCTTCAGTTTGATATCGAGACCGTATTTTTCCGCGTTCCGGTCTGCGATTGCCTGGATGTGAGCGATCTCGGCTTCCTGCAGTTTTGGCTTGAAGAGGTGGCGGAAGCGCTTCTGGGTCTTTAAGTATTCCGTGACCGGTTTCCTGACAACCTTCTTGACCTTGGTCACCTTGCCGTCGACCATCTCGAAGTTTGGCCAGAGGCCGGTCTCGATGGCGAGTTTTGCTATGGCAATGGTCTGCTCGCCCTCGAATCCCCACCCGGTGCAGCAGGGTGTATGGACCTGGATATAGCACGGCCCGGGGGTGTTGATGGCCTTCTCGACTTTCTGCATGAAGTCCGTCGGGTAGGCAATGGATGCGGTTGCCACATAGGGGGCACCGTGGGCAGCGAGGATGACCGGCATGTCCTTCTTGGGACGGTTGTTGCCAAACGACTGTGAGCCAGCGGGGCTCGTGGTTGTACTGGCATCGTAGGGCGTTGCACCTGACCTCTGGATGCCGGTGTTCATGTAGGCCTCGTTGTCGTAGCAGATATACGTGAAGTCATGGCCGCGCTCGAACGCGCCGCTGATACAGATCATACCGATATCGAACGTTGCCCCGTCACCGGCCATGATGACGATCTTCTCCTTGCGCCCCTGCCGTTTCAGCGATGCCTCGATACCCGATGCAACCGCTGAGGCGTTCTCGAAGAGCGAGTGGATCCACGGGACCTTCCATGCAGTCTCCGGGTAGGGTGTGGAGAAGACCTCCATGCACCCGGTCGCGGAGACGACGATGGTATTCGGACCGGCAGCCTTTGTTACGAGGCGTGCAGCCAGCGAGGCCCCGCAGCCTCCGCAGGCACGGTGGCCGGCATCGAAGAGCTCGCAGGCCTTGCATTTCTCTGCCATGATCAGAGCACCTCCTTTCGCAGGCCATAGAACAGGTCGCCCTGGCCATTCTCGGCAAGTGCAACGATCTCCCTGATATCCTTCTTTCTCACGTCCCTTCCCCCAAGGCCGAGGATATAGTCCCATACGGGAATGGTGGAGCCGTAGAGGGCATCCTTCACTTCGAGCGCGGTTGCCCCTTTCGCACCGAGGGAGATGTTCTTGTCCAGCACGGCGATGCGTTTTATCTGGTGCGCTCCCTTGATGAACTTCGCAACATCTTCCGAGGGGAACGGGCGGAAGACACGGATCTTCAGGAGCCCGACTTTCTTCCCGTCGGCACGCATCTCGTCAATCGCATCCTTGACGGTGCCGCAGATCGAACCCATTGCAATGATGACGGTCTCGGCATCTTCGAGATGATATCCTTCCACCATCGCGCTGTAGTCCCTGCCGAAGAGCGCTGCGAACTCCTT
>JBAYMI010000229.1:0-4352 GCA_041663625.1 Methanoregula sp. | reverse complement strand
TCCTCTGGAACAGGATGCAGACATGGCGCCGCGAGGGCAGCGTTGTCCGTATCGAGCACCCGACCCGTATCGACCGCGCACGCACGCTCGGCTACAAGGCCAAGCAGGGCATCGCCGTTGCACGTGTCCAGGTACGCCGCGGTGGCCGCAGGACCTCCCGGTACGTCCGTGCACGCCGCTCCGCCCGGATGGGTAAGAGACACCTCACCCCCGGCAAGAGCATCCAGCGGATCGCCGAGGAACGCGCATCCAAGCGGTTCCCGAACATGGAAGTCCTGAACTCCTACTGGGTAGGGCAGGACGGAAAGCGGAAATACTACGAGGTCATTCTCGTTGACGGGCACCACCCCTCCATCCGGGCAGACAAGAACCTCGCATGGATCGCCGACCCCGTTCACCGCGGCCGTGCCGAGCGCGGCAAGACCTTTGCCGGCCGGAAGGGCCGTGGCATGAGGACCCGGGGCAAGGGTACCGAGAAGACCCGCCCGAGCATCCGCTCCCACGCGAACCGTGGCAAATAACCTTATCTTTTTTTAACTGAAGTTACTCTCATGAAGATCACCGATGCAGCAGTCTGTCCGTTCCCGAACGGGGATTCGTCGGTGCGCAGGCTTGCGCTGGAAGCAGCAGCGCTGGGATTTGACAGCCTCGTTGCCATTGATACGCCTTCGGCAACGTACGGCGATGTCATGGTGAGGAACGGCGTCTTTATCAGAAAAGCCGGCATGAAGGATGTCATCAACCAGGTGAAGCGGGGAAAGGATCCCTCGGGCGTGATATCCGTTCAGGCCGGGGATGCCGGGTTCAACCGGGGCGTTGTCGGCCTTCGCGGGGTGCACATCCTCCGCGGTATCCATGCCGCGGATAAGAATGCCTTCGATCACGTGACCGCCAAGATGGCAGCGGACAACCGGGTGGCGATCGACATCGACCTGTCTGTCCTCATCGCGGCCCGGGGTGTTGCCCGCCAGCGGGCAATCCAGCGGTACCGCGATGTGCTCGTGCTCCAGCGCCGGTTTGAGTTCCCGCTCACGCTCTCCAGTTACGCCCGTTCGGTGCTGGACCTGCGCGCTGTCCGGGAGATAAGCGGCCTCTGCTCCCTGGTTGGCATGGACGTGCCGGATGTGGAGCATGCGTTTTCCGGTGTGGATATCGTTACTGCCGTGACGGAACCTTCTGTTCGGGTGGTGGCATGACCGTCAGGCCCCCCACCCTCCGGGACAAGCGCCGCTACCTCCTGGTGCGGGTCGATCCCCCGGGAGTCACCATCGATCCAAAGGAACTCTATTACGCGATATCGGATGCTGTCAGTTCCCTCTGGGGCGATGCGATGGCTGCCATGATCGTGCAGGCTGTCATCTGTGTCGAAGGCAGGTATGCCGTAATCCGGTGCCGGCGCGGGACTGAAGGCGAACTCTCTATTGCCCTTTCCACCGTTACCCTGCTCCGCGACACCCGGATAGCCCTGCGGATCATCGCGGCATCCGGGACCATCGACAGCCTCCGTGACCGGATGCAGCCCGCGATACGAAACCCCCCCGCGAATGCCAATGAGGCACCGGTTCCGGAGTACCGGTTCTGCGGGAAGGAGTACGTTCCCGTGCATTGTGACGGTCAGAAGGTTGATGTGATTGAAAAGGGATTTAAAAATACAAGCCGATTGTTTCTGACAACAGAAGATCTGGAGACTCTAAATGCAACCACAATACCAGATGGGATATGACCGGGCCATCACCGTCTTTTCACCCGACGGCCGGCTCTACCAGGTAGAGTATGCCCGTGAAGCCGTGAAGCGCGGGACCACGGCAGTAGGGATCAAGGCAAAGGACGGCGTTGTGCTGATCGTTGACAAGCGTATCAACTCCAAGCTGCTCGAAGCCTCCTCGATCGAGAAGATCTTCAAGATCGATGAACACATCGGCGTTGCATCATCCGGCCTTGTCGGGGATGCCCGTGCGCTCGTGGACCGGGCCCGCGTGGAATGCCAGATCAACCGCGTCTCCTACGATGAGCCTATCGAGGTCGAGGCGCTCTCAAAGAAGCTCTGCGACCACATGCAGAACCTCACCCAGTACGGCGGCATCCGCCCGTACGGCACAGCGCTCCTGATCGCAGGTGTCAGCGACGGGGAATGCCGGCTCTTCGAGACCGACCCCTCCGGCACGCTCCTTGAGTACAAGGCAACCAGCATCGGTATCGGCCGGCCGGCCGCGATGAAGGTCTTTGAGGAAGAGTTCAACCCCGGGTCCGGGATCAAGGATGCAATCCTGCTCGGATTAAAGGCGCTGCACTCTGCAACAGAAGGCAAATTCGATGTCGATACCGTCGAGATTGGTGTTATCGCCAAAGAGAATCCCGCGTTCCGGAAGATGAGCCGGGAAGAAGTTGCCTCGTTTGTAGAACAGTTCAAGCCGTGATCGTATGATACCGCTCGACCATGCCGTGGTAGCACGCCTTGAAAGTTTCGGGGAGCGCTTCGAGATCCTCGTGGACCCGCACAAGGCGGCACTGGTCCGCCAGGGCCAGCCGGTAGCGATCGAGGATGTTGTTGCAGCGCTCAATGTATTCGGCAACTCCTCGAAGGCTACCCGGGCCTCCGATGAAGCGCTGATGAAGGTCTTCCACACCACGGACTTCGACGCGGTTGCGCGGAAGATCATCGAGAAGGGCGAGATCCACCTGACGGCCGATCAGCGCAAGATCATGGTGGAGGAGAAGCGTCGGCAGGTAATCACCTTCATTGCGCGGAACGCGGTCAACCCCCAGACCGGCCACCCGCACCCGCCAACCCGGATCGAGATGGCCATGGAAGAGGCCCGGGTGAACATCGACCCGTTCAAGCACGTGGACGAGCAGGTGAAGGAAGTGGTCAAGGCCCTGCGCCCCCTCCTCCCGATCCGGTTCGAAGAACTCCGGCTTGCAATCAAGATCCCGCCGGAACTGGCAGCAAAAGCATACGGCGATATTGCCGCAGCATCCACCATGGAGAAGGACGAGTGGTTAAAGGACGGCTCATGGGTCTGTGTGGTGCGCATCCCCGCAGGCATCCAGGGCGAGTTCTACGACCTTGTCAACAAACTCTCCAAGGGCGAGGGACAGGTCAAGATCCTCAATCAAGTATATTAGTGCAGAGGACAAATAAAAGAAGACAGATCGGTGGGTAACCATCATGGCAAAATCAACACTCAAAGCAAAGGGAAAAGTAACCGGCAGTGCAGGCCGTTTCGGTTGCAGGTATGGAAGGTTCGTCAGGAAGAGAGTATGCGAAATCGAGAAGATTTCGCGCGCCCTCCACCGCTGCCCGAAGTGCGACATGGATACGGTTGCACGGAAGGGAACGGGTATCTGGGAATGCCGCAAGTGCGGATATAAATTCGCCGGTGGCACCTACCAGCCCCAGACCCCCACCATGAAGATCGCGCAGCGTGCGATTGACCGGACCAATGAAGAAAACAGGAAATAAACGGTAATCCCTCTATGGCAAGTACCTACAAGTGTGCACGGTGCAAACAGAAAGTCGAGATCGACGTCAATGTCCGGTGTCCCTACTGCGGCCACCGGATCCTGTTCAAGGAACGGGGCGCGGCGATCAAGGAACTCAAAGCCCGTTAATCGCACCTGCCGGGCTTTTTCCCGGGAAAACCTATATCTTCTTTTTTACCAATATCCCCGGAGAGGGTACGTTATGCACCAGCACGAAGCAGTCTTCCGGTTCCGGACAGAACATGCTGAACGGATCTACCGGTCGCTCCAGCCGGAACTGGACGACGAGGTGAATCCACGGTCCGCAGTGGCATGCCGGCTTGAAGGCACCGATCTGCTCATACTGACCGTGACGGCCCACGATACCTCGTCGCTCCGGGCAGCGCTCAACATGTATCTCCGCCTGGTGAACGTGGCAGACGAGGTTACCGATTGTGTACAAAAGTCTGTATCGGCACCTGCCCCCGCGGGCGGATCTCCGCGTGCAAAGGAATAACCCTTTTTAGCATACGGCGCCGATATTCTCTACAGGAATTTCTTATGAACAATATCTCACCCAAGGTTCAGAACCAGATCGGCATGCTCCAGCAGATCCAGCAGCAGCTCCAGACAATTCTCCAGCAGAAGGCCCAGTACGAGATGGCCGTCCGCGAAGCAAAGCGTGCCCAGGAAGAGATCAGCGATTCTGCCGAAGATGCGGTCATGTACATGAGCGTCGGCACGGTCATGATGCAGAAGAAGAAAGAGGTCATCAACGCCAAGCTCAACGAGAAGGTCGAGACCCTCGAACTCCGCATCAAGTCCCTGAAAAAGCAGGAGAAGATGCGGCAGGGTAAGTCCGAACAGCTCCAGCCCAAGATCAGTTCAGC
>JBAYMI010000228.1:0-4378 GCA_041663625.1 Methanoregula sp. | reverse complement strand
TCCAGTTCGGGATAGCGGGAGCGCTCGCGGTCATTGCGGCGGTCTGTGTCCTCAACATCATTGTAGAAATCCCGGTGTACTCGTTCCTCGCTGCACGGAAGTTCGAGATGCCGGCGCTCATTGTTATCCTCTCGGTAATTTTCTGGGGCTGGCTGCTCGGCATTGTGGGCATGTTTTTTGCAATCCCCTTCACGCTCTTCCTCCTGCTCCTCTTCGAATCCAGCGATGATCTCCGCTGGATCAATGCGATGCTGGGTGTCAGCCACCTCTTTGAAGAGAAAGGGCATAAAAGCGGGGATACGCCCGCCACTTGAAATTTTTATTTTTCAAAAGAGCAGGTTTTTCTTAGAGACGGTTCATTATTCGGAACCAATAAGGGGGGTATCAGCCATACCCCCCTCCCGTTTTGTTTTTGGTCAGATCAGCCCCCCTCATCTCTTTGGTTTGACAAGGGAGGGTTACCGGATATCCTGCACGGTCACGGCATAATCGCCATCCCAGGCCAGGGTTACCGTTGATGTTCCCAGCAGAGCACCCGTTGCCGGATCAATGGCACGGGCGGTAATGACCACCGGTTCCGCGGTGGATACGGGTTTGTCGATGAAGGTCCAGTAGAGGGTGCCGTTGGATCCGGTAACCGCAGACCCACGCCGGTTCACCGTGTAATCAGGAGGATTCCACGAGAGGAACTCCCCATAACTGGCATTCCACATGAATGAGGCTGATGATACATTGAAGCCGGTGGTGTTGGGAGCGAGCTGGATTCCCGGTGTGGAGGACATTATTGGCGAGTAACGCAGGGGGGCTGCTTCGAGCCGCAGGGACGTGCTGCCTTCCTGCGAGATCAGGGACGGGACAAAACTGCAAACATCGTTTGCGCACCCGGAGGTTGTCGCAACGGCGGCAGGTTCCATCGGGGTCGGGGGAGTAACGAGTGGGGCTGGTGCCGACGAAGAGTCTGTACACCCGGCGGTGACCATCACCGTTATACAGACAGCAAACAGAAGGGCAGATCTGAAGACCATATCACATCCATCGCTGCCGGCTATAATAAACCCGACGATACGGCTGGATAGCAGGGCGTCAGGAAAGTTTCTAAGGGTAATAGTATGCATACCGGCGTGCCGGAAAAGAAGAACAGCACCAGGCCGATCCCGTCAACCATGACGGGATTAGTGAGTGCCCGGTCCTGATGACGGCTCTCTGGAATATGGGGATTTTTCCTCTGCCTGGGGGATATTTTCCCGTTTCTCTGCATATTTCACTGCCGATTCGACTGGCATTGAAAGGCTGATGACGCATGCAATAACGAGTCCAGCTGTAACGAAGGTATTCCTTTTCATAGAGTTCTCGTGGTTCTGCTCCGGGTCTATACTGAATCTATGCAACCTGTACCGGGAATTGTCAGTCATAACGTGACCGACATACCGAAGGACTACTCAATTAAAATCTGCTCCACTTCCTGGTATCCGACCTCACGCTCCTTTCTCTGGATATATTCTATTCTTTCAATCAAATATATAAACATACTCTTTTTATATTCGACAGATTTACATCAGTTTTATTTGAAATATGACCGAAATTTCCTACAGATTCTCTGTTCACAACAGATCTCAAGAAATCCCCCAGTTTTCTGCAAAGGGAACCAGAATGGCGTGGTTCCCCAGAACCCCACAGGAGACAGAAAACCCGCCGGCAAGAGAAATCCCTGCAGGTCTGACACGGCATGGGCATGAGGAGTATATATATTGAGATTATAGGATAGGGCACGGGTTTCAGAGCTGTGTATCACCAAGGAACCCGGCAGTTAGCTGAACGAATGACCAGGATCAAACGTGATCGTCGCTAATGCCAGATCCGCAGCCAGAGATCAGTAAAAAAGGTATTAATTCCTGCGCCGGATCCATCCGGTGAACAGGACCAGCCCTGCAAGCAGCCCGCAGACCAGCGCAGGATCAGGGCCCGGGGTGTAGGTCTGTTTTATGGCCGGGGCAGTTGTCGTGACCGTTGTCAGCGGCTCAAGGGTGATTTCAAGAGGGATCTCTTCCGTCTCCTCTACCGTGGGGGCTTCCGTAGGTTCAGGTGTCGGAACGGTGACCTGTGCCATCTTCTTGGTCTGGGTCCCGGATACCAGCTGTGCACTGGGGTCCATCTCCTGAACGCGGGCGAGCGTGATCTGCTGGGACTGGTTCAGGGCAGGCACTACCCCGTTCAGCAGGACCTTGACCGTGAACTCTTTTCGCGAGAAACTGAGATCCCAGCCATCCAGCCGGACCTGCGGGCTGCTCTTGGATGCAAGCGTGGTGGTACGCGGCGTATCCTCATCAGCCGACTCGATCAGGGTCACGGTCCACTGGGGATGGGCAAGATCCGTGTACATTACCAGGGAATTGTCCGAGTCGAAGGTCGAGCCGGTATCAAACGAACTGAAACTGAGAAGGTAACTGATATTCACCGGTGTGCCGGGCTTGAGGGAAGACTGTTGGACGGTATCCGTCCAGCTGCCAAATGTCCATGCAGACACGCACGGAATGAGGATAACGAGTGCCAGTGCCATGAGGCAGGATCGGGGAAAAATACGGGATCGGATCATTACCGGTTTCATCGATCCGGAAACGCATTAACATAACGATTCGTGCTCCTATCCTACAGGTCATTCCTGACGGTTTAATATATCCAGGGATGAAATGGAAGGTACCTGATCCTGCTCCGGCCCGGCACCAGACAATGCCGGTACCGGTTGAAGGTTCCGACCCCCTCCGTGATTTCCTATGAGCCTTCGGATTTCCCCGCTGCCTAATCTCAATGTCAGGGCAAAGATTCTCATCCTGTTCCTTGCCCTTGCCCTTGTCTCCCTTGTTATCACCGCTTATGTCGCAGTCTGGACGATTGGCGATGTGGCACGAACGGCAGAGTCCAGCAGCCTTGACCTGGGGCAGGAAGCCCTTGACGAATCCACGAGCGCTCTCGTACAATCAACCAAAGAAAACCTCATCCAGATGGCATCGGACCAGGCAGAGATCACCAATGTCCTGTTCGAAGATACGGATACTGAACTTGAGATTCTTGCTGTACAGGCAGCAACCCTGCAGGTGAATCCCCCCATCCAGCCGGTCATACGTGCTTATGACAACAACAATCGCCCAGCCGATCCATTCGCGTCAACCTGGTATTACCTGGCTCCCGGTATAACGATCCCCACGGATTCCGGGGAGTTCCGGAGATCTGCCGGCATGGACGATCTCCTCAAAGGTACCTTTGACGCTGATGGCAACCTGAGTGCCGTGTACATTGCCACGGACTCCGGGATCATGCGCACGTATCCCTGGAAGCACCTGGCCAATACCAGTTATGATCCCCGCGAACGCGACTGGTTTACGGAGGCAAAGAAGACCGACGACGTATTCTGGTCCGATCCGTACGTGGAGGTCACCAGCAACAAGCTTGTCGTAACGTCCTCAAAGGCCGTAGCGACACCAACGGGCGTATGGGTCATCGGGGGAGATATCCCCGTGGATGAGATCAATTCGGCATTCCTGAACAAATCACTGAATGGTAAAGGATATACAGTCCTCCTCGATGAAACAGGAAATATCATAAGTCGGCCGGGGTTATCGGCAGGAAACCAGACATGGGACCAGCCATTCCTGAATGAAAATGTCCTGGAAAGTTCGGATCCGCATCTGTTGGCCCTGGGGAAGAACATGACTGCCGGCAAGACGGGAGTTGAACGGGTGACTTTTGGCAACAGGGAATCCTTTGTTGCCTATGCCCCGGTCAGATCCCTGAACTGGAGTCTGGCTGTATCCATGCCCGTGGACGAGATCACAGCGCCGGTCGAAGAAACACGAAGGGAGATTGTGGCATCCACCCAGGAGGCTGAGACCCGGATAAACCAGCAGACTGACCGGATCGTTATCATCTTTTCAGGACTCTTCTGCGTCCTTCTTCTGGTAGTAATTGCCCTTGCCACATACCTGTCGAGAGTCATCACCCGGCCGGTGGACACCCTCAAGAGCGCGGCCATTGCACTCGGGCACGGCGATCTTTCGCACCGGGTCACCCTCAACACCGGCGATGAATTCGAGGACCTGGCACACTCGTTCAACCACATGGCCGCGGACCTCCGGCAGAATATCGATGACCTCCAGCGCACGAACGTCGAGAAGGAGCGTTACCAGAGAGAGATGGAGATCGCAAAGGAGATCCAGGTGACGATCCTCCCGGAATCCGTGCCGGTGATTCCCGGGTTTGAGATTGGAGCGACCACCATCCCGGCCATGGAGATCGGTGGTGACCTGTATGATTTTATTCCCGTAACCGGGGACCGGTGGGGATTTGTGATCGCCGATGTATCCGGGAAAGGCGTGAGTGCTGC
>JBAYMI010000227.1:0-4387 GCA_041663625.1 Methanoregula sp. | reverse complement strand
TTTCTCAGCTTGGCAATCAGGGGCGGTGCCAGGTTCTGGTATGCGAGGGTACGGATATCGCGGTTCAGCACGTCCATGTCGCGGTTGACTTCCGTGAGGCTGAACCGGTTTTCCAGCAGGCCATTCCGGATCGTGCGGTGGAGGTCCCGCAGGTGGGATCGGAATTCCCGGGCCGGTGCTTCATCGGTCAGCGGAAGCACCCGGCTGTCGTTATACAATGCCTTAAGGGACGCCGCAAGGTCCCCGCCAACCTTCTCGCTCTCCTTGAAGTCGGTGAACGTGCCGGTAAAGATGATCGCGATGGTGAAGATGGCGCCGGTAATGAACGCTCCCACGACCGTGGTGATCGCGATCGTGTCGAACCCGAGAAGATCGATAGCGGTACGGATGATGAGGAGGCCAAGCATCATGAGCACAGCTTTGAACATGATGCCCCACTTCTTTTTGAATGCTGGATCCATGGAGATCTGTTAACCGTCCGGGATTTTAGGTGCTGCGGTTGGAGGGATCCCCCAATGATGCCCGGAGGCCCATTGCCGCACAGTACCCGGTCGAGAACGCGGCCTGGAGGTTGTATCCCCCGGTGTCGCCATCGATATCCAGCACTTCCCCGGCAAAGAAGAGGCCGGGCACGCACTTGGATTCCATGGTCTTCTGGTTGACGTCATCGAGCGCAACCCCGCCCCGGGTTGCCATCGCGATGGAGAAATCCCCGAGCCGGTCAACGGTCAGCGGGAACTCAGTGCAGTATGCGATGATCTGCGATCGCTGCTTTGAAGTGAGATGCGCGCAGGTGAGATCCTCCGGGATCCCCGCAAGGGACAGGATCTTCTTCTGGAGCCGGTCAGGTACCGAAAATCCAGCCAGCAGGATCCGGACCAGCCGGGGACCATTGGCCTGCACGAGCCCGGTGAGTTCATCGGTAAATACCTCGCGCGTGCGATCCCCGGCAAATGCGATCCGTATCACGTCCCCGGCCCGGATATCCCGCGATGCATCAAGGATTCCCGGCCCTGACAGCCCGGTATGGGTAAAGAGGATGTCCCCGCGCCAGGACCCGGCTTTTCTCCCGCTTCGCCAAACCGTGAATGGCAGGTTCTCAAAGGAGATGCCTGCCAGATCGGCAAACGGGTATTCCCGGATAATGACCGGAGCGAGTGATGGCGCTGTCTCGGTTACCGGCTGGTCCAGCGCACCGGCAAGCCGGTACCCGTCCCCTGTCGATCCGGTCTTCTGGTACGAAGCCCCACCCGTTGCGATCACCACGGACTTTGTCTGGTACACCCCGCTTCCGGTTGTTATCCGGAATCCCCCTTCGGCACGCAGGAGTTCCTGTACCGGCTCGCCGTACCGGATTATGACCCCGCACTTCCTGCACTCATCCAGGAGGATCTCCAGCACGTCACCGGAGTTGCGGGTTTCCGGAAAGACTTTGCCGTTCTTCTCCGTCTCCATGGCAAGCCCGCGTTCGTGAAAAAAATCCACAAGATCGCGGTTGGAGAAAGACATGAGCGCGGATCGTAAAAATCTCCCGTGGTTCCCATAATGTGTGAGAAAGTCACGGATCTCTCCGCCATGGGTGATGTTGCACTGCCCGGATCCGGCCAGCAGGAGCTTGGTACCGGGCCGGGCGTTCTTCTCCAGGATGATGATCCGGTGTCCCGGGACTGCCGCATGGATCGCGCAGAAAAGACCGGCCGGCCCGGCCCCGATCACAATAGCGTCTGCTGCCTCCATAGGACTCCTACCGGTTTATACCGGTTCATCGGTAATGAAGGATTCTATTTGCCGGGTTTGGGTTGACAGGGCTTTTAGGAGATCCAGGGAATCACCACCCTCTCAATCGAGGAGACCTGCATACCCGGCAGGTGCGCGGTTTGAGACTCTCGTAACCCCGGGTTATTTCGGAAGCGGTGATGTATCCCGTCAAGTATCCGCACTCACCGGGCGCAGGCAAGGACGCCTTTTTATAGAGACTGTGCTTACAGCAGAATACTGCGGAACGGATGTCTCCATGATCGATGCACGGGAAAAAAAGATCATTCTCATTGTTGCAGCTCTTGCAAGTTTCCTTGTCCCGTTCACCGGATCGTCCATTACGGTGGCACTACCGGCCATGGCCGCGCAGTTCCAGGCGGATGCCGTCACCCTTGGCTGGATCACCTCCGCGTACATCATTGCCGCGGCGATCTTTATCGTGCCATTCGGAAGGTATGCCGATATCGTCGGGCGCAAGAAGATCTTCCTGCTCGGCGTGATGATCTATACCGCTGCTTCGCTGGCATCTGCGTTCGCACCGGACGCAGGGCTGCTGATCGCAGCACGGTTTGTTCAGGGCATTGGAGGCGCAATGCTCTTTGCCACATCCCTTGCGATCGTGACGCAGGTGTACGGCCCGGGCGAACGGGGGGCCGCGCTCGGCATCACCATCGCCACCGTATATGCGGGCCTCTCGCTCGGGCCGTTTCTCGGGGGGATCCTTACCGATCGCTTCGGATGGCCGGCAATCTTTCTCGTCAATGTCCCGCTCGGCCTGCTGACCATCGCGCTCACCCTGCACAGCATCCGGCACGAATGGGCGGATGCTGCCGGGGAACTTTTTGACCGGTACGGGGCGGTGATCTATGGCATCATGCTCTTCTGTTTCATCTACGGCATGCTCCTCCTTCCGGCAACCGGGGGCATCGCATGGATCGCGGCAGCACTTATGGCAGGAGTCGCATTCGTCTGGTGGGAGCGGCGGACAAAAAGTGCGCTCATCGACCTTTCTGTCTTCTCGGACAACCGCACGTTCGTCTTCTCCAATATCGCCGCCATGATCAACTATGGTGCAACGTACGGGGTGGGCGTTCTGCTCTCCCTCTACCTCCAGTATATCCAGGGCTGCACGGCAGAGTTCGCGGGATTCATTCTTGTTGCCCAGCCGGTAATCCAGATGCTCTTCTCCCCGGTTGCGGGCAGGCTCTCTGATCGCATCGAGCCCCGCATTGTTGCAACCATAGGTATGGCCCTGACCGCACTCGGGCTCTCATTCTTCATCTTCCTCTCCCCGGCAACGCCCCTCTGGGTGATTGTAGCAAGCCTGATGGTGCTGGGACTGGGATACGGCCTCTTCTCCTCGCCAAACACCAACGCCATCATGAGCTCGGTGGAGAGGAAGCATCTCAGTCTTGCCTCCGGCATGGTTGCCACCATGCGATCGCTCGGGCAGCTGCTTTCGATGGCCATCGCGATGTTCTGCTTTGCCATCTTTATCGGCCCGGTCAGTGTCACCCCTTCGGTCTACCCCCAGCTCATGACCAGCGTGACGATTGCGTTTATTGTCTTTACCCTGCTCTGCGTCATCGGGGTAGCCGCATCGTATGTCCGCGGGACAATCCATGACGACAATCCTGCGTAAAGCAAAACCATAAAAGAGGGGGGAAGCGGGTCAGTGCACCGGGTGGTGGTGATGGTTCCGCTGTTTCAGGTGCGTGGTATAGTGGTGGCGCAGCTCTTCCACTTCTTCCGGTGTGAAATCCTTTGTCTTGGTGGAATGGATATGCTTTTCCATCTGCCGGACAATATGCTCCGCTTCGTGGTGATCTTCGACATCAAGGTAGACCGGCGCCTTTGCCACCTCGTATGCATGCCCGCAGTGGGGACAGAGTTTCCAGCGCTGGAAATTGTCCACGTACGTAAATGTCCTGCATCCCGGGCACCGGATGATAGGGTACATGATCATGAGGTCATTCACGCCATCACAATAAAAATATATCGGAATTCCAGCCCGGGGCCATGAAGGTACCATGAATCGCCGGCATTATCCTGTTTTTTATAAAAAAAAATATCTGTCCGGATGGAATACTGCAAACTAATTTTCACTCATGAACATCATTTTCCCCTATCCGGTGGATCTAAAAGCATGCATTTTAACCAGCTGTCACCAGTAGTGCTCACCGGAAAAATCCTGATTCTCATTGGTATAATTAATTGTGCAATCTATCCGCTTATTGTCCTGTATTGGCAGCAGATAATCACTTCAGCGCCAATGGGTAGTATTGGCATTCAAGATCCTTACCTGGTATCCCCATATTTAATTTTATATATAATTTCATCTGCGGGCATTGCTCTCGGGATAACGGCCTTCCTGACAGAAGATTCCCGGAAATCTGGCAAACTTGCCGTACTTGGCGGAATTCTTGCAGGAAATTTCATCAACTTGATTTGCCTGCCCCTCATAGTTCTCGGCGGGGTGTTGTGCTATTTTGGTAATGGATCCCAAAAACCATAATTTTTTTCGGTTTTGCAGAATCGCACTATTTTTCGCTCAGCGCCGGATTGTCAGCATTTTTTCGCAAACTCAGTACTTCTCTCATTATTCCTCCGTGAATCCTGGTAGTGTATA
>JBAYMI010000226.1:0-4435 GCA_041663625.1 Methanoregula sp. | reverse complement strand
GTAAAGGCCTCCTGGTCCTGCGGACCAATGAACGTGCCAAGGCTCCTGCCGGTGAGCTCCGCAGCGGTATACCCGATGAATGCCGTGAATGACGGGTTGGATAACCTTATGATCCCGTCCTGGATGACGAGGATGCCGGTCGGGGAATTCTCGGTGAGCTGCCGGTACTTCATCATGTTGTCGTTGTTGAGTTTCTCGGCAAGTTTTCTGGCATTGATGTTCACCACCGAACAGCTGACCGTGTTCTCATCGATGTGATCCCAGGAGAGGTTGACCCAGCAGGAGGAACCGGTTTTTGTTGCGAACCGGGTCTCGAAATCTGCGGTGGTCTTTTCTTTGGCAATCCGCTCCAGGAACCGGCTCTTCTCCCGGGGGGTGAGGAGTACGTCAGGGAGTGTCTTTGTCGTGACCTCTGTTGGGGTGTAGTTCAGCATGCCGGCAAACTTGTCGTTGCTCTGCCGGATGGAAAACGTCGTGGCATCAAAGAGAAGGATCCCCAGCTGCGAGTGTTCAAAGACCGCCCGGTAACGCACTTCGCCGGAACGGACCTGTTCGATGAAGACCGTGATGATGAACGCGAGGAGGATGAAAAGGATTGCTTCGGTGGTGACACTGATCATGGACACGGAGTCGGGATACGTGTAGTAGTACCCGATGGTCTGGAAGGCAAGACTGCATATCCCTGCAACGTACAGGCCGCGCTTCGGGAAGAAATACGCCGCATAGATGATTGGTATGAAGAAGAGCTGGGAACAGATGAGGCTGAAGGAACTGGAATAGGCCACGGCCGTGATCAGGATACACGACAGGGTCAGCGAGGTGATAACGATGATTCTTACCAGGTCCTCATCGGGTACGGTGAACCGATCCATCCGCAGAGCATTCTCCCCCATAGTCTGTTCTGGCAATCTGTTTTCTTTTTATTTAAATTACGTCATCAGAATCTGACGGATTTACGCGTGATGACCGGCTTTTCAGGGTGAACTCTGGAGTTGATACACCAGTTGCAGAAAAAACCCGGCAGGACCGGGGGACGGTGCCGCACATAAAATCAGTGGATTATTATAACCGGGAGGGCAACCATCGATGGACTATGCGGCCCCACGTGATTGTCAATGTTGCAATGAGCGCCGACGGCAAACTCTCCACCCGCGAACGGCGCCAGGTAAAGATCTCCGGGGTCCAGGACTTCAACCGCGTTGACCGGCTCAAGGCCGGCAGCGATGCGGTCATGGTCGGGATCGGAACCGTTCTTGCCGACGACCCGTCCCTGACCGTGAAGGCCGAGGAGTGCCGGCTCAACCGGCTCAACCGGGGTGTTGACATGCACCCGGTCCGGATTATTGTGGACAGCAATGCCCGCATCCCGCCGGATGCAAAGGTGCTGCACAAGGAGCCGGGCAAAAGGATCATCGTGGTATCGAAAAAGGCCGATTGCGCAAAGGTGGCAGAGATGAAAAGCCTCGCCACCGTGATCATTGCCGGAGAGGACCGGGTCGATCTGGTGCAGATGATGGATGAACTCGGGAAGATGGGAATCCAGCGGGTCATGGTGGAAGGCGGCGGCACGCTGATCGACGGCCTGGTAGCAGCTGACCTCGTGGACGAGATCTACACATTCATCGGCAACATGGTGATTGGCGGAAAAGATGCCCCGACCCTCGCTGATGGTGAAGGATTCATCCGCGAGGCCGAGTTCTGCAAGCTCACGCTTCTTGAGGCCCATAAGATCGAGCAGGGCATGCTGCTTCACTGGAACGTGGACCACAAGCCGTAAGATCATTCTGCCCGGGTGAAAAAACTTAATTCACCTCAATGTTTCCGGGGGATCCGCCTTCGGCTCTGCCCCTGCTGCGTGGGCTTCCCCGCAGTGCGATGCCCCTGGATTCCCGGAATAATTCTGCGATAGGTATGAGCTGGCAGGATTTTCCGGAGGCATCGCAATGCGCCCCGTCCTCATGGGGGAATGGGGGCGCAGGAGGATGCGATCATTCCTGCAAAAAAAGGATTTCCCATGAAAATTAACTGAATTGAGCTGCCCGTGTATATCAGAACAAAGTCTGGATTTTTCATTTTCATAGTTCGGGTGTGAACACTCACGCACGTTCATGTGTGTTTCAATAGGACCGTTTTTCAGGATTTCTCCGGGCCGTGCTGCACACGGGATCGTTTCTGCCATCCATACGGAATGACAATCCTCATCACCGTGCAGTAAAAGAGATCCAGTACGTACATCCCCATCATCGTACTTGCCGCGGTCTTCCTGCTCATTGCGGTCAGGCAGGTCGGCAGGTTCAATCTGAAAATCTGGCAGATCATGCTTGGCGGAGCGCTGGCCGTCCTCGTCACCGGGCAGATCTCCCCGGCCGATGCGGTCCAGGCAATTGATCTCGATGTCATGGTCTTCCTCTTCGGCATGTTCGTGGTCGGGGAGGCGCTGGTTGCGAGCGGGTACCTCTCCTGCATTGCGCACCGCTTCTTTGCCCGGGCGAAGAATCCCGACCAGGTCGTGCTCTTCATCCTCTTTGGCATGGGCATCCTCTCAGCGCTTTTGATGAACGACACCCTGGCCGTGATCGGCACGCCGCTGGTCCTTGGGCTTGCGGCAGGCCGCCGGATCTCGCCAAAACTCCTCCTGCTCACGCTCGCCATCGCCATCACCACCGGCAGCGTGATGAGCCCTATAGGGAACCCGCAGAACCTGCTCGTTGCCCTCAACTCCGGCATGGCCTCACCGTTTGTCACCTTCGCGCTCTACCTCGCCGTCCCGACGATGCTCTGTCTCGGGATTGCGTATGCGGTGCTGCGATGGATCTACCCGGGCGAATTCCTGCCACGCGAATTTGTGCAGGAGCCGGCACCGGCCTGCGATGCCCGGCTCACGCTCCTTGTAAAAATTTCCCTTGCGCTCGTCCTGCTGCTGGCAGCGGCAAACATCGCCGCATCGCTCCTCACCGGCTCCATGCTCGTGACCCTGCCGCTGATAGCCGCCGGTGCCGCCCTCCCCATCCTCATCTTCTCGCACCGGCGGTTCGCAATTCTCAAAGCGATCGACTGGTACACGCTCGTCTTCTTTGCCGCGATGTTCGTTCTCATGGAGAGCGTCTGGCTTACGGGATTTTTCCAGTCATTTGTCAGCGGGGCAATGCTCTCATCGGTCCCGCTGCTGCTGGGAACAAGCGTGGTTCTCAGCCAGTTCATCTCCAATGTCCCGTTCGTTGCGCTCTTCCAGCCGCTTGTCCTGGAAGCCGGCTCCGGCACGGCCCAGCTGATGGCGCTCGCAGCCGGGAGCACGATTGCCGGCAACCTCACGATCCTGGGGGCGGCGAGCAACGTGATCATCATCCAGAACGCGGAGACGCGGGGAGTGACGCTGACGTTCTTTGAGTTCATGAAGGTCGGGCTGCCGCTGACCGTGCTGCAGATTATGGTGTACTGGGGATGGCTGGCGGTTGTGGGGTAAAAAATATTATAGCCCGCGATATGCCACACTCCGGTGCTGAATATAGATTAAGGTCACTTCGAGGCTCTCGTGCAACACCTGGTAGATCACCCGGTAATCTCCAATGCGAATCCGGTAGAGATTTTCTGCGTGAAAAAAAATTTCAGGAAAATTTTCTCTAAAAAATAAAAAATTTGCTCTGTAGAAAACCTAATCTAAAAGCGTGTTGTGCCGACGACCGAAAGATCTAAGGTACAATGTCTCCTTTTCTTGATTGTGAAGTCAAATAGAAAGGAGACAATAAAGAAATTAGCGAGCCGGAATATCAGGTTTATCCAAGCAGCAATTTCAATCGTAAAGTCAACTCGTCTCAATCCATATTCGAATAAGTTTTCAAAGAAGATCTACTCCCAACACCAGCTGCTCGTTCTGATTTTGTTCAAGGATTACCGAAACCAGCACTATCGTGAATTCGTCGAAGATGTCGGAGATATGGAGAAGATCCAGGAGATCCTCGGCCTTTCCTTAGTACCTCATTTCACGACACTACAGAAATTTTTCACCCGAATAAAATCGGTCTATCTCCGGCTCGCGTTCAAGAAAACGGTGAACCTGTTCTACACAAATGAACATCCAATTCCGGTAACCGCGATCGATTCATCCGGTTTCACCAGCGGCTATTGCAGTCATTACTTCTCTGAACGAACCGGCAAGATTCGAAAACATTTCCTGAAAACCTCCATTTCAGTTGATACCGATCTCCAGGTTGTTACCGGATTTCTTGTCTCGAAAAGCCGGGTCCATGATACTCGTCATGCTAGAAAATTACTGCGACAATGCCATCGTCTCCGAAAATCTGATTGTTACGTCATGGACCGAGCTTATGACTCGAATGAAATCCATCAGATCATCAGGGAAGTTCTGGCTTCGCATTCTATCATCCCTCTCCGTTGCTGGAATGCTGAGGTTATCGGAGGTAACTATCGACAGGAG
>JBAYMI010000225.1:0-4438 GCA_041663625.1 Methanoregula sp. | reverse complement strand
TCCCTGCACAGTTCCCCCAGAATGAGAATCGTTGCTTCCTTGTCCAGGGGCTGGTTGTCATTCCCGCATTTTGGTGAGTAGATACACGATGGGCACCCGCTCTCGCACGGGCAGTCCCTCACCAGTTCATACGCGCTTGTGAACAGGGCAGGTAAAATCCCGAATGCCTTCTCCGCAAGCCCGATGCCGCCTTCATACCCATCGTAGACAAAAACAACGGGTTCGCCAGTCTCACCAAACACAGGTGAAGACAGTCCGCCAATATCCCACCGGTCGCACATCACGTGCAGGGGCATGAGTCCGATGATCGCGTGTTCCGCGCCGTGCAGTCCCCCGGCAAGGTCAAGACCGGCATCGGTCACCTTGTGTTCAACAGAATCCGGTGGAATAAACCAGAATGCCTTCGTCCTGAACGTGAGGGCGGGAAGCGAGAGCGGTTCCATGCCGATGATGGTGTCGCCCCGCTTGATCTTGTAGCCGGTATACTGCTCCGTCACGTCCACCTCACCGAAGGCGCATCTGATACCATTGACGGTCCGGGTCTCCAGGGTTTCAATGATGGACAGGTCCACTTCTTTCAGCGGCTGGGTATAGTAATCCACATCGGTTTCGGTCACCCGGATCGTATGCGTCTCAAGGTCCATCTCGTTGACCACAAATGTCTCGCCCTGGTGGAGCATGATCGCACCCTTATGGGCCTCGCGATATGCCTGCCCGCGATCCAGGGTCTCGAGCAGCCTGCCATGGCACATGATCCGGAAGGTCTCACCGGGTACGCCATCCAGTCTCACGGCCTCCGCAGCCCGGCCGCGCCCGGTATAAACCCACCCGCGGGAGGTTCTCCGCAAAAGGTCATCGGATGCAAGTTCTGAAAGGAATCCCGGTACAGGTCCGCCAAAAAATTCCCGGTCGGTCTCTTCATTCAGGGGCAGTTCAGCAGCCGCACAGAGGAGGTGTCCGGATAGGATATACGGATTTGCGGTATCGACGATCGCATGTTCATGGGAGCGATCAAAGAACTGGTCCGGGTGGTGCATGAAGTACTGGTCAAGGGGGTTTGCCTGTGCAACAAGGATCGCAAGCGATTCTCCCCCTTTCCTCCCGGCCCGCCCGGCCTGCTGGCGGGTTGACATCATCGTTCCGGGATACCCGGAGATGATCACCGCATCCAGCGAACCGACATCGATGCCCAGTTCAAGGGCATTTGTTGAGACTACCCCCTGCAGGGTCCCTCCCTTGAGCTGCCGCTCGATTGCCCGCCGTTCTTCCGGCAGGAAACCCGCACGGTATACCGAGATCGAATCGGCGAGCCCGGGAGATAACCGCCGGGCGTCATCCCTCGCCCACACCGTAACGAGCTCCGCCATCTTCCGGGATCCGGTGAAACAGAGGGTCTGGAGATTCTCTTTCACGCAGGAGACCAGGAGATCCTTTGTCTCCTGGTGCATGGAACGTTCGCTGATGCCATCGTAAAACGGATTGTATAAGACGAAGTTTTTCCTGCCGTGGGGGGAGCCGTCATTATCAACCAGCTCGAACTCCTGTCCGGTGAGATGATGGGCAAACTCACGGGGGTTTGCAAGCGTTGCTGTTGAGAGGATGAACCGGGGATGTGATCCATAATGCCGACAAAGGCGCAGGAGCCGCCGTATCACGAATGCAATATGCGATCCGAATACCCCCCGGTACCGGTGCGCTTCATCGATAACGATGAACTGCAGGTTTGACAGGAACGGCTGCCACTTTGCATGCCACGAAAGTACCTGGTGTAGTTCATGGGGATTGGAGATGATGATACGCGAATGGTCACGGATCGCAGCTCTCTTAGACTGGGGTGTATCACCGTCATAGAGAGCGGGTTTTACAGCAATGCCGGTGAATTTTGCCATCTGGTCGAGGGAGAGCAGCTGGTCATTCGAAAGGGCTTTTGTTGGATAGAGGTAGAGTGCGCGTGCATCCTTATTTATTTCAAGATTACTGTAAACAGGAATGTTGAATGCAAGAGTCTTGCCGCTCGCCGTTGAGGTGGTAAGGATCACATTTTTACCAGCCCGTACATGATTGATCGCTTCACACTGGTGTGAATAGAGCCGGATACCCATCTGATCAAGATATGCAGCCAGTGATGGCGAGAGGGGCAATTCAAGGGACCCAAACCGGGCAGGTTTTGGTTCAATTGATCGTATATGAACCACCCTGGAGCGGTATACCAGGTTCACGTCAAGGAGTCGGATCAGATCATTGACAGCCATATGATTCCTCCAGAAGATAGAAAAAAATCCGGGCCAGCGAGATCACATCCTGGCGGTTATGTTCGACAATCGGCACAAGCGGACCGATGTTTTTGGACCTGAGATATGTTTCGTAAAATTCCGGCACCATCGCGCCAGGGATATCATCGTTCCGGCAGACCCCGAGAACTTCGCGTTCCAGGGTAGCCAGGCGCATCGAAGAGAACCGGTCCTTCCACCGGCGGCGGCTGAAATGAAGGACATCGAAATGAGGCATCCTCGCAGGAGACTTCATGCCATAGTACGCGAGACGATCGATAATGTAGGGCAGATCAAACGATTTGCCATTGAACGTCACCAGCGCCACCCGGTTTCCGGATAAGTGGTGAACCGTCTCCACAAGCGCTGCCTGCTCTTCAGCAATGTCGCGCAGCAGGTACTGGTGAACAACAAGCTTTCCGTTATCGATCACCCCGATCCCAAAGAGGATGACCGGGCGGGAAAACAACCCGAGGGTCTCGATATCCAGGAACACAAAGTCTTCCGGTTCATGTAACTCTGCAGCACCCAGCATAGTTGCGTGGGATTTCGGGTAACGGGTGCCGATCAATTCCATTATTGGCAGGGTCTTTTCTTCTGACAGGCAGGTAAGAACCTGGCGGGCACGGTTTTTCAGTACAGGATGCTGCAACAGATCGGGAATCGAACGATACCCCCGGGATTCAAGAGTCTTCCGGGTCACCGGACCAACGCCATGAACAAGTGTCATATCCTCCATGAGATGACTCATAAAACCATCGCGATCACCAGCAGGATGAGAGAGATCCTGCCGGTATTCAAGGGTAAAACAGGTACCGCCCTCATTCGTGACTTCACGGCCCTGGAACTGTGCATCAAAACTTGTATCCTGATACCGGGAAAGGAGCGTTTCGAGATAGCGCCGGGCCTGTTCGTATTCCGTGGAGAATACCAGGGAATTTGAAAAACCGGCACCGAATACATTCCCGTCGCGGATGACCTCGTACTCCTGCAGACCCTGTATCCGCTGCTGCCAGAGTGCACCGATACGTGCGGGAACCGTAATGACAGACATGTTCGTACTACAGCATCCCGGTACAGCCCTTTAAATATCCGGGCGGGCGGGGTGAAAGTGAGAATGGATTGGGCCAGGAAGGTGAGACGTTTAATCTTCAAAGCAATGCAACTATTCAGGCATATGCAGAAAACCGGCACGGTGCAGGAATCGGTTTTCGGATACCATGTGCGGGGTATGAGAGGAGATACATGAGAATCCGGGGTCTGCTGATCGATCTTGACGGCGTCCTGTACACGGGGGGAAAAGCCATACCCGGTGCCCGGACGGCTATTGAACACCTGACTGAAAGCGAGGTGCCGTTCCGGTGTATCTCGAATACAACGCGTAAATGCCGGAGAACGATCGCCTCACACGTATCTGCAATGGGCTTTGCAATTCCCGAAGAATTCATTTTCACTCCGCCACGGGCCGCGGTCACCTATATGAAAAAAACCGGAAAGAACCGGTTCCATCTCCTGACAACCGGGGATGTGGACCGGGACTTTGCTGATGCCGGGACCCGCGATGCAGAAAAGACGGATTATGTCATTGTCGGGGATGCCGGGGAGGCACTGACCTACACCAGCCTTAACACCGCGTTCAGGCTTCTCATGGAGGGCGCGGAATTGATCGCCCTTGAAAAGGATCGGTACTGGATGGCGCAGGACGGTCTCTCCCTCTCTGCGGGCCCTGTTGTATCCGCACTTGAATTCGCAACTGGAAAGACCGCCATTGTCATGGGAAAACCGTCAGAATCCTTCTTTTCCCAGGCGCTTGATGATATGCAGCTCTCTCGGGACGAGGTCGCGATGATCGGTGACGATCTCTTCACGGATATTGCCGGTGCACAACAGGCGGGTATGGCAGGTATCCTCGTCAAAACGGGAAAGTTCCGCCAGGAGATCCTACAAGCGTCCGTTGTGAAACCGGATAGGATCCTCAATTCCATTGCTGACATTGACACGATCCTGTGATTGATCATGACGTTCCTGAACCGGATAGCAAAATATGCCATCCTGATCGCGATCGTCCTGCTCGTGGTCTCCATCAGCGCCTGCCTGATGACCAATCGCGACCCGGTCACCCCGCCCCACATAGATCCCCTGCAAACGAATCTCACACTCCCTGACCC
>JBAYMI010000224.1:0-4447 GCA_041663625.1 Methanoregula sp. | reverse complement strand
TCCACCCGCCCGATATCGATCCCCAGTTCCATTGACGATGTGCAGATGAGGGTCCGGATCTCGCCTTTCTTGAACCGTTCTTCTGCATCGATCCGGACTTCCTTGGACAAAGACCCGTGGTGCACCTCAACATCGCCATGCGCAAAGAGGGCATGGCCCAGCGCCTCCGCGGTCACCCGGGTGTTGACAAAGACCAGCGTGGATCCCTCCCGTTTGAGGAGTTTTCTTATGACTTCAGTCTGGTGCCGGAAGTCATCTCCCACATACTGCACCGAGAGGTCCAGCTGTTTTGCCACCGGGACCTGCACAATAGAGCAGGGCCGGGCCCCGCAGAGGTATCCCGCGATATCTTCCGGGTTCCCCACCGTTGCAGACAGGCCGATCCGCTGGAATTCCCCGGCATAAACATGGAGCCGTTCGAGGCCGACGGCCAGCTGGGCGCCACGCTTGCTGCCGGCAAGTTCATGGATCTCATCAACGATGACGTATTTTACGTGGGCCAGGTGCTGGCGGAGCCGCTTGCCCATGAACAGGGCCTGGAATGTCTCCGGGGTGGTTATCAGGAGATCGGGAGGGGAGAGGGACTGCTTCCTCCGCTCCCCCATGGGCGTGTCGCCATGCCGGACACCGACAGTGAGGCCGAGTTCCGCGCACCACCACTGCATGCGGGAAAGGATATCCCGGTTCAGCGACCGGAGCGGGGTGATGTAGATGGCCTTGAAACCTCCCCCGCCGGGCAGGGAGAGCAGGCCATTGAAGACCGGGAACATGGCACTCTCGGTCTTGCCGGTGCCGGTCGGGGCGACGAGGACGATATGGTTACCGTCGAGAATGAGCGGGATTGCCTGTTTCTGCGCATCGGACAGCGCAGTGAATCCGCGTTTTTTAATACAGGTGCGGACCTTCGGGTCCAGCCGTTCAATCGTTGTCATCCTGCTCAAGTGAACTCAAGGGGCCGAGATATGTCCCGTCGGCAAGGATGATCTCTGCATTCTCCGCGTTCATGCACCGCGAGACGGGCGAGAACGGATCGTTCAGGATTTTGGCAATGTCATAGCCGGCCAGTTCGTTGAACGCCGGTACAAACAAAAGGCGGCTCTGCCCGGCCTGATCCGGAGCAAGGGACGCCGGCAGTCCCCGGGCACCGGGAACTATCCCGGCACGGATGTACGCGGGGGACTGAAGGGCGCATCCCACCTCATCCCGGATAGAGACAAGCGGATGATGATGCCCGACCACGATGAGGTTGCCATAGAGATGGGGAGCGGGGTTCATGTGCCCGTGAAGATATGCCACGCCGTCCACCAGCGCCCCGTCACGGGGGCGTAGTTCTTCCTCGCGGACGAACCGCTCGATGCCGATGTCATGGTTGCCGGGAAAGACAACAAGCGGGATCCGTGCGCGGAGCGTTTCAAGGATGCCGGGCATTTCGTAATACTCCTGACGGGTGAGCGACGGGATGCTGTGCTTGATGTCCCCGAGAAGGATAAGCGCGTCCGGGTCTGCGCCATCGATTGTCTTCATCAGCCGTTCAAGCCGTTCAGCGCTCCGGCTTTTGAAGTGGAGCCCGTGAGCGGCCAGGTCCGCTTCTATGCCAAAGTGGAGGTCGGCAACAACCAGCATGCGCTGTTCCCCCTCGATAACCAGCGCAGGCCCATCACGGATAAATTCCATCTTCATAGCGGTTTTACGTATCCCTTCTGGGGCTGGTAGCATTCGTCATCGGTGATGAGGGATTCCAGCGCAGCAAGCACATCCTCTTTCCGGATCCCTTGTGTTGCCAGTGTTTCAATGATCTCTTCAACTGCCATCCCCCGCGGTCCCCCGGAACTCTGGATAAGGTCCATGACCACGGGACGTACATCGGCCTGCATGGGGGATGATTGCGGTTCCTGGGGCCGGATACCCTGTATCGCACCTTCAGCCATACTGACCAGGTCAAGAATGCGGGCGGGAGTCAGGGAATAATGGCGTGCGGCGCGCAGCATCCGGTCATCCCCCGGGCCGGCTTCCCTGATCGCAAGGCGCATCCCTTCAAGGCGGCGCAGGCTGTACTCCGCCGTGATGAGAAGGAGCTGGTCCCGGCTCGCCCGGCCGATCACCAGTACCTGTTCCGGGCGAACGGATACGATGCTGGTCCCGTTTCTCTGGTACATCTGGGCAGTACCCTGTATCGCAACAAAGGACGGGACCGGGATCGTTTTGAGGATCTGTGCAAGCTGTGCATTCCTCCCGCCACAGACAACATCGAATGCACCGGTGGGATCGGCAACCCGGCACCGGATCATATCGGCGTTCTCGGAAATCTCGGTCAGGGCACCGGCAACGTACATCTGCCGGCACCAGGCCCCGCCCGGCGTGACAACCCACCCAGGGGATCCCGGATCCGGTGATGGCACAACGAGTGACGATTGGGAGAACTCCCCGGCAAAAACCCTGACCGCGCCTTCCATAATCCGTTACAGAATGGTAGGGCGAAGGTCTTCAAGATATAGCCAGTGACATCCTTGTTCCCCCTGCAGGGGAGCACGGGCCGGCAGACAAGATCCATACCTTCTATGGCTCCTGACCTAACCGTCCCTCCGGATACCACGGTTCTGGAATCTCATGCAAAAACCCATAATGCCGTACACGTTTTTTCGTAATACGCATTATTCACAGGATTCGTGCCAAATGGGGCATTTTGAGGGGCGCTGCATACTCTCTTCCGGCCTGTTGCAACAACGAACATGAGGGTGAAACAGGTGTGTGACGGCCAGAACGAAAAGAACTCCGGTCCGGCAGGTCCGGCCCTTGCCTCGTACTAAGAAAGCATATAGCCTCACTCATACAAGAGACCACGTCAAGTCTGGTGAATTCCCCCAGATCGGAGATCGTACATGGGCACGTATCATTTTTGCAGAGATTGTGAATACATCAAAACCCGGATGGTCCCGGGATTAAATGGACAGGCAGTTAAAGAGATGTCATGCCCGGCACGGTTCAACCCGCGGGAAGGGAAGTGGCTTCCGGTGAATGGGGTGAATCCGCACGAATGCCCGCGGAATGAAAATTTCATGCGAATTCAGAAACAGAGCGATGAACGCAGACTCCGGTGAATCTGCCCAACGGAAATGCCTGGGAGAAGTTTGCAGGGTAACCATAATCCCGGTGCGTGAACACTTTTTTTTATAACGATTCCGCTGGATCCTGCCACCGTTTATTGCCGGTATCCTGCCCGATCCGCAACATTTAAATGCCCCACTGCCATTCATATAAAAACTATCAACTGACCTGTCACCATTTTTTCATGAGATTGTATGAACATTGTCAGGCGGGCTATTGTGCACGCCCAGCGACCGATGCTCATTCTGTCGTGTGACAGACCGTCATCATCCCCATTACAACGAGGAAACTGACCCGTAGATGAAGATAGTCGGCAGGATCCCCGATCTCTCCGGGAATGCCGGTGGCCCGAGTGCCGCCGTCCACTGCCGCGGAAAATGCACGGCCCGGCCCAATGAAAATGCATCCCCATGAAAACGGCCCCCGCGGACATGCCGGTTCCATGCAGCAGAAAATTCGAGACAAAAAAATCATCAGCCAGGTAAATGTGAATGCAGGAAATTGAAAAATTAAAAATCCTCCAGTCTCAGCGTGAATCGTTCAAATCACGAACGAAACAAAAAGAGCAGGAGAAGAAAGCCGAGAACCAGACCGAAACCACCTGTCCGGAGTGTGGCAGCCGTATTCTTGTCCATGACCGTGAGCGGGCAGAACTGGTCTGCCAGAGTTGCGGGCTTGTGATTGACGACGAGTTCATCGACCGTGGCCCGGAGTGGCGTGCGTTCGATGCCGACCAGCGGATGAAACGGGCCCGTACCGGTGCACCGATGACCCTCACGATCCATGACAAGGGTCTCTCCACCATGATCGACTGGCGCAACAAGGACTCCTACGGCAGGTCGATCTCTTCCAAGAACCGGGCCCAGCTCTACCGTCTCCGCAAGTGGCAGCGCCGGATCCGTGTCAGCAACGCGACCGAGAGGAACCTTGCGTTCGCACTCTCGGAACTGGACCGCATGGCCTCCGCACTGGGCCTGCCACGGAACCTCCGCGAGACCTCGGCAATGATCTACCGTGACGCGGTTGACAAGAATTTGATCCGCGGCCGGAGCATCGAAGGCGTTGCAGCTTCAACGCTCTATGCTGCCTGCAGGCAGTGCAGCGTGCCCCGTACCCTTGATGAGATTGCGGAAGTTTCCCGTGTCTCGAGAAAAGAGATTGGCAGGACCTACCGGTTCGTCTCCCGCGAGCTCGGCTTGAGGCTCCTGCCGACCTCCCCGGTGGACTATGTGCCCCGGTTCTGCTCGGGCTTGACCCTTAAAGGAGAGATCCAGAGCCGGACCATCGAGATCCTCCGGCAGGCCTCCGAGCGCGAACTGACGAGCGGCAGGGGACCGACCGG
>JBAYMI010000223.1:0-4450 GCA_041663625.1 Methanoregula sp. | reverse complement strand
ACGCCATCCCGCCCGAGTTCAACGAGCCCGGTGTCGCAGACCCGGAAGAATCTCCAGAAATAATCCGGGGAATAGATCCAGAGCTCGCGGGAGATCTCTTTGGATGACGGATACATCTTCAGCCCCGCGATCTCGGCCTGTGCCTCACGTTCAAGCCACCGCAGAGTACACCGGATGTATGGCATGCGTTTGATCTTTACCGGTGCATGAATCTCCGGGCCGGTAATGGTAAAATCGGCGTACATATCCGGCCCATGCTCATAGTACTGGACACGTCCGCGAGGCTTTGCAATTGCATCTGCTTTCTCCAGCGCCCGGGTCGGGCGGCGGCCCCGTGTCATGCGAATCCTCCGGGAAAAATCCGGGAATCTGTACGTGACGGCTGCTGGTGAAGACCGGGAAAAATCCGGATGGTACTGCCGGGCGGGTGTGCAGCGGCTCCGGCTGCACGCAATACGCTTAATCTGTTCCTGATTATAGTGACTCCTCCATGATGTCCGGTCAATCGCATTGATTCGTCGTTCAATCGTGATACCTGTGCTAAACGATCGGGCCGGAACGTGCTCAAAGATATCATTCACTAAATTATATATGCTTTGTAGTATGCAGTAATAAGAACTCAATAATCGTATATCCCGGGGAAGCAGCCGGGTTCATACGGTAGTGGAAGCGTCACACCTCTTATAATGAAGTTCTGTACAGCACAAACCCGGTTTAAAATTCCCGACCGTCCGTCATCAGGGGAACAGGCCGATAGTAATGACGGGCATAAAAAGGCTGGCGGGAAGATCTATGCGATACTCGCCCGGGAAAAATACAGATGTTTGTACACCCGGACCTGTAGTATTTCAACCCAGACCCGGGTGTCAAGAGGGTATTCGATAAGGATCCTCTCCGTCTTCCCGTTTCAAATTTCGGGCAGTCTGAAAGACATCCAAAGAGTGACAGGTCCTGGCCGTTTTTTCATCGGATTTTTCCTGAACATGGTTGTTTTCCCACTTTTACCGGTGGTTTCTTACAGGCCTTTGCTGCTGGCATGATAAATCTAAATTATAATGTCCTGAATGAATAACCGTTGTATCTTTTACCTCCTTTGTCCCGGCTTCTTTTGGGGTTTATAAAGGATCCCGCCGGTTCCGGTCAGCGGGTTCAGGGGTTCCTCCCAGGCAGCGATCCTGGCAAAGATTGCCTTTGGGGCCTTGCAGGTAAGCGGGGATCCAGCAAGTCCCACCCTGCCGGCATCCTGTACATTATCGCGGTCACGGTCCGGTACCGGACACCAGATGATAATAGCAGGATGTCCACCCACATCTCACAAGACCGGTCCCGGAATCCGGCAGCATCATGATCTGCGATTGCTACACGGTGTGATGGAATCGGATTACCATCGCTCATTTTCACTACACGGCGCGAAAAATATTCCATTACCCGTGCCCGGTCTATACGTCTCCCTCTGACTCATAAGATTATGGTGATATATCTGCATATTACGTAATTCAGGGAGATATCTCATCATTTCGTAACAATCTGCGGTATGCTGGTACCAAAAAGACATTAATGTATATTCGCCATCAAATTACTATCAGTCTGATAAGGGGAAGATTCCTATGACAAAAACCATGAAAGTTATATTTGACGGGTCCGTATTTCGTCCGTCAGGGCCGGTTCATCTGGAGGCCGGGAAAAAATATGCCATAACGGTGGTATCTCTTCCGGAAGATCCTGATGTTGAGAAAGATCCTGCATTTGATATTTCATCTCTTGCCGTGACAACAGAGATTACAGATCTTGCAACAGAACATGATCATTACCTGTATGGACTGCAAAAACGGGGAGTTCATGAAGAATAATCTCTGTTTTGTTGACACAGTCTGTTGGATTGCGTTGTTAAATAGACAGGATTCGCTTCATCATCGCGCAGATCAGGTGTACAAGAACCAGATGCGATCCGGTTGCCATTTTCTTACAACTTCTGCTGTACTTGAAGAGACAGCAAATGCATTATGTGAACCGATGTTTAAACCGGCGGTGATCAGGTTTTTTCATAATATTGAAAATTCCTCCCGTGTCGAGATTGTATTTGTCGATCCCGTTTTGTGGTCGAAAGGATGGACTCTCTACGAACAACGGACTGATAAAGCCTGGAGCCTTACCGATTGTATTTCTCTTGAAGTGATGGAGGAACGGGGAATACACGATGCACTTACCAGTGACCGGCACTTTGTCCAAGCTGGGTTCAATATGCTGCTGATGGAGCATGAATAACCGTACTAATCCCGGATTTTGTACCGAAATGAGTGTTGCAGCACGGATTTTTTGAGATATATACTGCCTTGACAGCCTTCTCCGCAGCCTGCTGTGCCTGGTAACAAAGGTCTTCCCGGTATATTTCATGAGACTGTTGCCGTGCAAGAGAGAGACTGCTCTTCGCACGGTTCAGCCATTCAACCGGATTATCAGGCTGTAATCGCTTTGGCATCGTAAATGACCAGGCCCTCCCGCAGGGCGGGATTGATTACCAGGTACGGGGATTTTCGGTATTGTTCAACCTGTTCCGGAGATACGACAATAATATCCACGGCCCGCCCAACCCCGTACAATCTCAGGTAGATCTTCGCTGCAATCTCACGCGCAGTCCCGGGTCCGTTCCTGATCACAAGAAGATCAATATCGCTGTGCGGCCCCATCTCCCCACGTGCAGCAGAGCCGAACAGGATGATCCGTTCAGGCTGTGCTACGTCGACTATCCGTTCTATGATCTCGTTGAGGATCTTCTTTGGAATCTTCTTTCCCCGCATACACGATCCTGATGCTGATGTTCATTGTGCACAGCAATTAAACGAACTGTACCTTCCTTTTGATCCCGACACATAATGTTCTTTTTCATCATGATATGCAGCAGGGCAACTGAAAATTTTCCATGTACCCAAATCGTTTCGTTGTATGTGAGAACTACCGGGCACCGGTGCATACGTCCGCTGGTGTCAGATCCGGCCTTCAGGTTAATTTATTAAACTTTTTAAATTTGTTAAACACAAATAATTACTGAACAGTGATCGGACAGAGTGCAGGATCGCATACCCTGCATCCGAATCCCTGACACAATACTCCGGAATTTATATGATTGACCTCAGCACGATTGACTGGAACCAGGCCTGGAAAGAGATCGAACAGGAGAAGAAAACCAAGAACGAATTTGCCAGCTGTACTGAACGGTGGAAGGATCGCGAGCGGTGCAGGAAATTCAACCGGAAGGTCCAGGAGGATGACTGGAAGCGGGCACGGGAACGAATCCTGTCCATGAGGATCACCCCGTCGTCACGGGTCCTCGATATCGGTGCCGGCCCCGGGACGCTGGCCATCCCCCTTTCCGGCATGGTCCGGCATGTCACGGCGGTCGAGCCTTCATTCGGGATGCTCGAATGCCTGCACGAGAACATGAAGGAACGGGAGATCACCAATATCTCGACGCTCCAGAAAAAATGGGAAGATGTCGATCCAGCAACGGATCTCGATACGCCGTACGACGTGGTCGTGGCATCTTACTCGCTGGGTGTCTTGGATCTGCGTGCAGCTCTTGAAAAGATGGACGCAGTTTCTGCAAAGTACGCCTACATATTCTGGTTTGCCCACCTGATGTCACCGCGCTTCCAGCATTATCATGCAATCTGGGAAGATCTCTTCGGGGTGCCCCCGTCCCCGCGACATACGCCAAACGTGATCTTCAACCTGCTCAACCAGATGGGAATCTATGCCAATGTCGAGATATCCCGGACGGAAAACATTACCCGCTTTTCCACTCTTGAGAACGCAGTTGTCGACCAGCGTGAAGCCCTGAATCTCACCAACGAACGGCAGGTTTCAGTACTCACCCGGTACCTGGAAAAATTCCTGCTCCGGGAAAACGGGGAATATCTCCTGAAGAGCAAGTCCTACCAGGCCAAGATCTGGTGGGAGAAAGAGATCTGATATGCGGGGACCGCGTGGGCTCTCCTTCACCTGCCCCGACCTCCATAATCTCCCGTAGCCTGCGACATTTCATCTCGACAATACCTGGTCCCTGCACGTTTTCCCTGATGGATGTATCTGGCGATCGATCAATCGATCAGCGGACAGATGGCCGGTGGAAGTGCACGAAGATACAATCCGGCAAGTGGTTCAGCAAATTATCCGGAACATCCGTTTATGGAATCCTCGCCGGATTCCGGCCCTGGAATCCCGCGGTCAGCTTTTGCTAAAATAGTATACGCCCATCATGAGCCCTGAATCAGGATACTTGGGCTTTCCCAAAAAACTCACCGGGTCCAGCATGACAACCGGCTGGCCCGCCGGTATCGCGTCTTTGGGATCTTCCGGCATGATCTCAACATCCGATGACAGGACCATCATCCCAAGGCATGAACCCAGGCCAAAGAGGCAGACTGGTACTGCCGAGAGCGCCTGCCCGGTT
>JBAYMI010000222.1:0-4462 GCA_041663625.1 Methanoregula sp. | reverse complement strand
GTCCCGGTATAATCCCCCGGTTATGCCAGTACCCATCCAGACCATGAATGCGACGATCGCCCGGCTCTACCCGAACATGACTGCGTGCGGAAAGGACGGATGCCTGAAACCCGCGACCTGCCCGTTTTCCTTCCTCCGGTGCGGGCGCTCCCTTACCGTTATGGTGATCTACAACGTGAACGGGACCCGGCCGGTTCCGTCCGGCCCGGTTGTCAGTGCCGGGATATCCGGGGTAATTTTCCCGGAGCCGGTGAACCTGTACCGGGACCGGATGCCTGAGGAAGATATCATCCGAAACAATACGGGAATGATATTCTGGATTTTCCGGTCAGAGAATCCGGCGGCTCCGGTAATCCGGAAAAATCCTTGAGGGGATATGATGAAAAAAAACAAACAGTTGTTACTTATCGTCGCGCTGCTGCTCATTATCGCAGTATTTTTTGCAGTCATGATCTTTGCATCGTCACTCCAGAAAAACCGGGAGAAAGTCACTACCATATCGTGCCCTGAAAAACCCCTCAACATCACTGTATGGCGGTGCCAGGGATTTTTCGACCAGCTCGAAAACCCGATGATCTCCTATGAGAACGGCCGGTGGTCTCTTGTGGATGCGGAAACTGTTAACCATCCCATACGGTTTACCGACAAACAGGGATGCCGCAGCATCACTTCGCGCACCATCGAATATACTCCGGATATCAATATCGACGGGCAGAACATCAGTTTCGACCTGCTTGTTTCAAATCTCATGGGAACAGATCTTGCGGAAGTCCCATACACGGTCGAGACCCGGGTCGGGCAAAGAACTGCATCATGGGACCGGGAATATCCCGGGCGCGATGCCTTTGTCGCCAGGGAAAACGGAACGTTCTATAATTTTTCAGATGGTGAGATCCGGGAGATCCGTGTCCATGCACAGCTTGCAGTTCCGCCACACAACCAGTCGGTAAAGGAACTGGTCGTTGTTATCCCCGGCCTGGAAGCAAAAGCAGCCGATGGCTCCATCATCCGGCAGGACTCAACATCCGAAGGGGATCTGATGGTGGTTATCCAGTCCCCGGGTACCGTTTTAACGGACCCGACACCCGTCCGCACACAACGGACGCTCACGGATGCTCCCGGGGCCCCGACATGGGTGGAAGAGGATCGCAGGATCGTGCAGGCATTCCTTGAAAACCCGAACGCAACTGTGGTATACGAACGCAACGAAACGGACAGCACTATCGGGAATTATCATATCTACCAGACAGATGAGGGCGAAATCTACGTAAACGATCAGTCCCGCCGTGTCGACCGGGCAGGGTTCTACGAATCGGTACCCCCCCCAAAAAAAGTGGTGTTCTCACAGGATCGGGCACAAGCCGTCGCACAGTCGTACGCGGCAAAGAATTACCCGGGATTTTCCACACGAAACATGGTATTGACTGAAGCAAAACTGCTGGATCACGGGGACGCGGGAAAAGAGTACTCGTTTGCCTGGCAGGAGCAGGTACTGGGGATCGCCAACGGCAACTTTGTTTCGATTTGCATCTCTCCTGAAAACGGCGAGATCCTGTCCTATCTCCTGCGGGACCGGACCGCCCCGGAAATAACTGAACCGAAGATTGCAAAAGAACAGGCGGTTGGGACAGCCATGAAGTATTTCGCGAATGCATCCTCTCTTTCAACCACTGAAGGCCTGGAGACATCTGCCCGGGCTTCCGTGGTACCATTCCTGCAGGACCGGGTGATGTGGATCGTGGATCTCCATATCGATCTGCCTGATGATGTCCTCGGCCAGCGCTGCGGAGAGGTCTATATCGATGCCGAAACCGGCGAAGTGGCGCTTTATAACCCCTGCCTGTCGTAGTTGGTTGTATGGATGCGAAAACAAAATACGGTACAAAATACGGTGAGGTCATGAATCCGATGCCACTCCTCGCCTTCGTTTCAGGTCTCCTCATGAGAGGTATCTTATGAAAGCGAGCACGCGGGACCGCCTCTTATCGGGTGGCCGGGATGTCCGGCTTTTTTTTGCGGATTTCATTTACCTCACGGCCAATTCGGATTACTCTGTTTGCTGCAACATCGCGGCGGACGAACGTGTGATGATCTACCGGGTGCCAGACGATATGTTCCTGTGGGAAAATCCGGATCCAGGATACATGCATATCAACCAGCCGGACTCAGTCTTCCACCATTACCCGAACCTGACGGCAGTCTTCCTCGACCAGTGCAAACATTACAAGATCCCCTGCCCCTCCGGGAGCGTGACCGTACATGGATAAAGCTCTGTGGCTGAACAAACTTTTGTGGCTTATTGCCGCAGTCCTGGCATGTATCGTTATTATTGGAATCGCCGGCCTTACGGCCGATGCCGGAATCCCCGGTGGACAACAGGGAACCGGTCCGGCAGCGGTTGACACGAGTCCTACAGCACCGGCATTACAGAACAATATCAGTCCCACGACCGTCCCGGTAAAAACCGCATACAACCGGACGCTTGCGTTATACTGGGAATTCGCACTCGTTGGCCCATACGCGGCAAACCTGAACTGGTCTGCCGCTGTGCTCGATCCCGAACCGGTAACGCTTTTCGATGTCAACGGAGTTCCTTTGTTTTACGAGTTTTATCTCAAAACCAACAACAGCATTCCCGGGTATTTCTGGACATCGGCCGACAAACGCGCAGGTGTGGGCGTGTTCCGGATCTACGAGAGCCCGCCGCACGCTGATTATGCCCGGCTCGAACGCACAGCGGAAACAATGGTAAAGGCCGGTTATCCTGGCTGGGATCTGATTGCAGAAAAATCCGGCCTCTATGGCAGCGGTTACCCGTACCTCTGCACATTCGTTACTGTCCAGAACACGACAAATGCGGTGCGCGAAACGATCGTTATCGATGCGTATACGAACAGGACCGTCCCCAATCGCCCGACAGAAGGATACCCGCGATATGCAGAGTCGTATCTCGATGCCATTCCGTCAAATGAGCAGCCGGACCGGATCGCCCGGTGGGAGACCGAAGATACACGTGCCGAAAAGATCGTTGCTTATGCCTTTGCGCACGGTATCGATCCCAGCCTCCCGTTATCTGCGCAGAACACGAGCATTATCCGGGAATATTACGCGGCGGAATCGACAGGACCGGCAATTTCCCCCGGGGATACTCCCCCACAACCGGGTCGGGGGATCTAAAAAATGACTGCTCTCGCTGACTGGCTCAGAAAAGAATGTGTTATTATTACGCTGCTTGTAGTATGGGCCGCGATTATTCTGTCCGTACCCGTACGTATGAGAATACCACCGTCCGGGCTGACCGACCCGGGCCTCATCATCATCTACGCGCTTCTGATCGTGTCGCTTTCAGTGCTGGTTTCTGTGATCCCTGCCGTTGTTATCTTTACAGGGGGGTACAGGGGAAAACCGATCTTTGCCAGCCTTTTCGGGCTCCTGCTACTGCCGGCCATGGCAGTTGCCGGATATATCGTTAATCCCGGAAAAGCCCCCTACGGGAGCATCACGGCAGCCGGGGCACTTGTCTTTCTGGCACTCCCTTCCCTCCTTGCCGGATGTGCAGGTTATTGCTCGGCGCTGCGGACGAAACCTGCCCTTGCCTTGGCGATTGTCATGGGCGGAGCATGGGTCGTGATCATAATACACGCATTCAACTAAAACGGTGGACGATGACCGATAACGTAAATCCACGGAAACAACGATCGCTCCTGTCTGAAACTATAGCGTTTCACAGAATGCCGGTCACCTGCCGGTTCACGAACCGCAATTGCACCAGCAAAGAAATGAGATGCCGCGATGTGATTACGAATCTTCAAAAAATGTGCAGGGCCCGGGAAATCCCGGTACTTTTTATTCTGGTCTCCATTGTACTTATCCCCTCAGTGTCAGGAGCCGGCGAGATGCAGCGGGCGTATCCGGAAAACGATACAATCGGGTACGTCCCGGTCGAGGTCATTGTTATCGATCCAACCGTCAAGGCGGCGGCGCCCGACTACGATTTTCTTGTTCTGAACGATGAAGGGAAAGCAAATTACCTCCGCGATCTCAAAGCAGATTTCGATCTCCTGTACGCTTCCGACCCAAAAAAAGATGCAGACTATTCTGCACTGGCAGCGAAGCTGAACGCGATCTGGGACAAGTACCCTGTCGTATCGGAAACAAAACCGGGAAAAGCCGGATGCCCAACCTATGGCGGGTCTGAAACCACTCTCCGTTTTGCGCCATCCGTCACAGAGACAAAACTTACCGGTGATGAAAATGCGGCCATCCGCGAGAGTACGGCGCTTATGAGCGAGGCATACCGGAAAAGCCATCCAACGCAGCCAACACCGGTTCCCTCCGCACTCGTGATCCCTGCACTTGCGGGCGCCGGGGCACTTGTTTCTCATAGAAAGGCGGTAAAAAAATGAAAAACTCCCCGTGGCTCATAATGCTTTGTGCACTCGCGACGATCGGCTGCTGCATC
>JBAYMI010000221.1:0-4468 GCA_041663625.1 Methanoregula sp. | reverse complement strand
ATCACGATGCAGAGCACATCGCCGATCGCAGATTCGAGTGCAAGGATCGCCTTGGTATCGCTCCTGAGGTTGAGGTAATTGGTGAATGGGATCACAACGGCCGCTGCGGTGCCGCCGAGAATGGCTCCGAGCATGCAGGCTTCCATGATCGTGAATCCTGCGAAGAAATGCATGACCACAATACAGATGCCGATGATGGCGGCAAAGTTGGCAAGCGTGATGGCGGTGGTCCCGGTGATCGCCTTTTTGAGGTGTTCGACCGTGATATTCAGGCCGCCCTCGAACAGGATGATGGCGAGCGTGACCATCGTGAAGAGCGGGCCGACAACCCCGAATGCTGACGGTTCGACAAGACCCAGGAACGGGCCCACGATAATACCGATGGCGATGAGAAAGAGCACATCGGGGATCTTGGTGAGGGTGAAGAACCGGGAGAGGATGTTACCGATGAAGATGAGCAGGCCGAGGAAGAGTACGGTTACGGCGGCATCCATTGGGTATACTTGGCGTTGAAGGAAATAATATCTTTTCGAGGACCATTACAAAGAAAATGACGTGTAAATCTGCTCGCCTGCACAGAAAAGAGATATGGAATTCCGTCATAGTTCCGATAATGAAACCCAGTAGCGATGCAGCAACGAAGGCGGATAACGTTCCAGACAAAAAAACCGAAGACGACAGTCCGGGGATAGATGCTATTAAGATTCTTCAGATCGTGGCCGGGATTATCTGTGCAATTATTGTTATATGGCTGATTTTCCACAGTATCCTGCACGTATTCTGATATTACTTTTTTATACCGGGGATCTTGCAATCCGGCATTCTTCGAGTTCTCCTGCATGGAACACTTTAATTTTGACAGGGCGACCCTGCTGGTATTGCTGCATCTGGTTTGTGTACTCCGCTGGATCATGCCGGAGGTTGTGCACCGCAAAGTACTCGTGAATCGTTTCAAGGAACGCAATCTGCTGGTTGAGAAATGCAGTCTCATATTCCTTGATCTCCCGCGCAAGCGTGAGGCACTCCTCAAGAGGCGGGGCCGTGTCATGGTACCCGTGCTCATCTCTCCGCGCAAACTGATGCCATTGGACCTTTCCGGAAGTGTCACTACCACGGCGGAGCATGTGGGGGTAGATGCGGCAACCGGAGAACCGGTGATCGTAGATCCGGCATTTGTTGTTCTCAAGGAACCAGCAGGACCCGGCTTCGTCATCTCTCATCCGGAGCGCGTACCCTGAAACGTACAGCATACCATTCTGGTCGCAGAACTCCGGGTCCGGAGCCGGTTCATAGGCAGTGGGATCGATCTTTTTCACCGCATCAACATCGCGATCCAGCAAAAAGATGTGCCGGTTGATCGCCCGGGTGCAGCATGCCCCGCACCCTTTGCACCTGAATTTTGTTGACCAGATCTCAATCGCCATGCGCTTAAGCGGGTAGGCAAAGAGACGATTCTGTTCCTGCATGAGAGCGATGATGCGGTAGGGGATCGGCACGTCCTGAGCCGCGGTCATCAGGATACCTCCGGGCAGATCGGTTCTGGCAGATCAAATTCCGCATCGGTCACCCGGCATTCCATGCAAAGATATTGTCCGTCCGGCAGGATCTGTTCTGTAAAAATCCGGGTCGGGATCTGGCAATCCCCAATCGGCGAGTAACCGGAGAACCGGCATGCGAACACACCGGGAATGTTGTGACCGGGGCCGGGTTCTACCGGATTGGCTGTTGTAATACTCTCGATCCATCCCTTCCCGTTGAAACGGACAATAGCCTCCACAGACAATCCCGCGTCATGGATCATCGCTTTCGCTGCCGAATCATTGAGGTATTCCCACCGGATCTGCCCTGCTGTGACGAGTGCCCGGGGAAACAGCGGGACGCTTGCCAGGTACCGGAAGAGCGAGGATGAAAGAACATCCGTGCCGGAGGCATTGTTCAGCGGGACGGTGGAGAAGAGGTTGAGGTTCATCCCTGCCTTATGGTGAACATAATAATCGAATGCCTCCAGCCATATGCCCGGTGCATACGCGATGGTTGCGTGCCAGACAAAACCCGGTACCGCGAGAGAATAGAACGCATCGCCGCTCAGGCCCATCCATCGACCGGTCTTCCCGAAACGGATTCTCCCGGTGTACCGGATATGGGCACCGCCGGGCATTTCGGTTTCCTGTCGTGTCGCCCATGAAAGATACCGCGCTACCGGCTCGGGAAGGGTCTGGTTACCGGGGGTTTCCGGCAGCGGCGCATAGGATACGATCAGCCGGAGATACCGGATCTGCTCGTCAACCATGAGGGAAAAGAGATTGTGCCCAATCGTTATGGCAAAGAGAAATATTACCATACATACAATGATCCCGAAGATCAGCACCTCATACATCGGCCGGCCCCCGGTTCCGCACCCGGACATCCACCTGCCGGAACGGGATCTCTATCTTCTCCTCAGCAAACCTGCGGAGGATGCGGCTGTTCACCCAGTCCTGGACCTCCCACGCGAAATCATAATTGTTCGTCCAGAGAATGAGCTGTGCAATACCGGCGAGAACCAATCCGACGATAATGGTAACCGCCGCATACAAAAAACCGTGCTCCATTCAGGCTCGCCCTCCAAAGGATTGTTTTTTTGAATAAATCCGGTCCATATCATTCTCCCCCGTCACAGTTTTTTATACCAGATATTCATGCTCTCCATCGATCCGCAGATGTTGGTATTGTTCGGGAGGAGCCCCCCGAACAGGTATCCGGCACCGGTAAATGTGGTATTGATAGGCCGTGACATTGCCCGGGCAATGGTATACGCAAGCAGGATTCCCTCCTTTTTCAGATCCGTTTCCATTGCATGGAGGAGTGATCCGGCAAATCCCATTCCCCTGAACCGGGGATCGGTTGCAAAATCGGTCACTTCAATATTCCGGTTCTCACCATCGATCTCACAGGATGCCACGGCAGCCAGCTGATGGGATTTCCTGATAACGAAATACCGGACATGCCCCTGCATTGACTCCCGGATATAATCCGGATCACCGATCGGAAACGGATATGTCTTAAAAACCGAGCGGTACAATGCAGCAATATCCTGAACATCCCCTGCATGGGCATGCATAAGCGAGAATCCGTCGGGCAGTTCAATTGATCCTCTCTCTCCTGCGTGGTCAAACGCGGCAGCGAGAATGTCCGCAGTGATCGCCGCGTCGCAGACCACCTTTCGTTTCGGGTCCAGGTATTTTGCCATGAACACGGCGGGCTCTTTACCCTTGTAGAAGAACGGGACTGTGGCCTCCGTAACGTAACCGTTCCGCGTAAAAATTTCAACCGATGATTCAGGCACTTTGACAAAGATTTTGGAATACCCTTCCTTGTGCGTGATATCGTTGGCAAACCGGAGAATATCCGGAATATCTTCCGGGGCCAGTTTCATGACATAGACACGGTTGTTGAAGTGGCCGTGCTGGACAACGCTGTTCCCCCGGTGCAGGACCACATCAGTCTGCATCATCCTGCCTCCGGTCAATCCGGTCGTTATTCTCAGGGATCAGGGTCGTTGTCTCATCGAAATCCGCGAGAAGTTTTGCCACCCCGACCACTTTTGATTCGTCAGCACGCTCGATGTTCAGCTGGAGCTTGCAGGCATCACAGTTACCATTGCAGAAGATGCGTTCGTAGTTTGCGGGTTCCTGGTAGGTGCAGATCATCCCCTCGTAATTGCGTAAGACGACCTTGTGCACCGACCACGTGAGCAGGTAGTTAGGGAAGACCGGGATCTTGCCCCCGCCGCCCGGCGCATCGACTACGTACCGTGGAACCGCAAACCCGCTCGTGTGGCCGATCAGGCTCTCCATGATCTCAATGCCTTTGGATACCGGCGTACGGAAGTGGCTGATGCCTTCCGCGAGATCGCACTGGTAGAGGTAATAGGGGCGGATGCGGTTTTTGACAAGCTGGTGGATGAGCGCTTTCATGATCCTCGGGCAGTCGTTGATGCCCGCAAGGAGGACCGACTGGTTCCCAAGCGGGATTCCGGCATCGGCAAGTTTTGCCACGGCAACACGGACTGAATCCGTCATCTCCTTGGGATGGTTGAACTGTGTGTTGACCCAGAGGGGATGGTGTTTTTTTAAGACAGCGACCAGTTCATCAGTGACCCGGAAAGGCAGGACAACCGGAACCCGCGACCCGATGCGTATCACTTCCACATGCGGGATGGCGCGGATTGCGGTCAGTATCCAGTCCAGGTAATCATCGCTGAGCATGAACGGGTCTCCCCCGGAGAGGAGGACATCGCGGATCTCCGGATGATTCCGGATGTAATCGATCCCTTCACGTATCTTCTCCCGGTCCGGGATCGAGTCCGCGTCCCCGACTTTACGCTTCCTTGTGCAGTGCCGGCAGTACATTGCGCAGGTGTTGCTAACCAGGAAGAGGACCCGGTCGGGATACCGGTGGGTGATGCAGTCACACGGGCTGTCTTTAT
>JBAYMI010000220.1:0-4478 GCA_041663625.1 Methanoregula sp. | reverse complement strand
TACCCCAAAGGGACAGATCATCCGGCAGACCGGGCGGTATACGAAGACGGAGAGCAGGATGAGCCCTGCCGCAACCACGAGTGCCGCAGAGACCGTGAGTGAGAACAACTCATAGAGCCCGGTATAAGCCATCAGATCCACGAGACAGACTGCCGCGAGGATCGTGGCGGCCAGGATCGCGAGCCGGATCATCTCCATGCTCCTGGTACCGGCAAGTTCGATCTTCTTCACCGGCACGGCATACGCGAGTTCCTGGAGGGATCCGACCGGACAGATATGGCCGCAGAATGTCCGGCCTATGATGAGCGTGATGACGATGACGGCACAGAGGATGATGATTGCCGGCGTAAGTGCCGTTGTCCCGGTTATCGTGTTGATGATGCTGATAAATTCAAGCGGCATGATCGGCGCCAGGAAGACAAAACCGGCCAGCGTGCTCTCTGCTGCCAGCACGAGGATGATGCGCCGGGTCATCACGTCCGCGTGCCAGAGGTATGCCGTAAGGAGCGTGCCTGCCAAGAGGTAGATGAGGGCATAGATCATGCCAAAGGCTTCGCTTCCGCTGAGAAGGCAGATGGCCATCAGCGAGATCCCGAGCGCAAAGAGGGCTGAAAGGGCAAGCGCAGGGGCGGGCCTGTCGATCTTTATTCCCCCGATTCCTCTCCGTATGCCGAAGTAGAGGAGTACACTGAGCAGGGCAAAGAGGATCGCTCCTGCTATCATGACCGAGGTACTGATCGAGTCAGAAATACCCGGATTCGTTGAAGCCTGTACGGCGGCTGTTGTAGTATCCGCTGCATTTGCCGGGAGCGATTGCCCGCTCCCGCCCGGGCTCCCTGCCGATGAGGACCCGGATCCTGAAGTATAGTCACACAGCGAGTTCCCGTTTGTATCGGTGAAGAGGAAACACTTGCCGGGGGATGGGCATCCCGACCGGCCTTTGGGACAGACTGCGGCGCAGGCCGGGTAGGCCAGTCCCGCAGTCACAAGGCCCGTTGCGATGTATTTCCTGATGGATTGGGTAATTTTCATAGTTGATCGCTCTTCTGAAGTTTTTCCTGCGTTAATTCACCAGAGAGCCGGAGAGATTAATAGAATGAGTGTATAAATGAGCGTGAATATTGGCAGGATCCGGTGATAATTATCACTTGGCATCCTGCCATTTTATATACTATTTTAAAATCCGGGGGGCGCTTCCTGACCCGCAGCGCAGCGGGTCATTACGGGAACGGTTATCGGATCGCAGGCGTAATGCTATGGAGCTGTTACCATGTCCGCCACCCAGTATTTTCCCCTGCCCCCCGAGTTGTTTGCCCATGCGTGCGACACGGTCACAAAACGCGTATCGCAATTACCCTTCCTCCGGGGAGGAGTCAATGTCACCGGGGAACTGGTCGGGGTTACCATGGAATGTCTCAATGCCGAACCATCCCACACCCTTCCCATCACCACCCCCCGCGATGCTCCGCCGGAGGTTGCCTGCGGGCTCGACCAGTGCATTGAACAGCGCCTCGGTATCCCGGGAAAGGCGGTTGTTGAGATCATTGCCGAGGTATTATGCAGTGCAGGCATCACCGAGATGACGGAGATCATTGACCGGCACCTGCACCGGCCCCGGAAAGCGATCCGGCTGGTCCCCCCGTGGATCTGGCATATCGCGTCAACCATGGCGCCTTCGGTCAGGCTCGGGGGAGCCGGCGATGGTCCCTCCCTGTCATGGATGGATATGTGCCCCGTGTGCCGGACCGGTATCCTGGAACGGGTTGTCGGAAAACAGCTCTTCGGCATTCCCCACACGGATTTCTACCTGGCCTGTTCCAGCTGCGGGGCAAAATTCATCCCGGTTGGTTCGGCATTCCGCCTGGTGTCTATTGCCACGATCCGCGACCCGCTCTGGAAGAAACATCTTGACAAGACCTATCCCCCGGAGACCTGGGTCACCATTGCACGGGGTACCGGAACAGCATGCCGCCTCCCGGCACGACGCCCGGCTGACAAGAAAACCTCCGTGCACGTTCCCGCAAATACCCCGGTACATGCATCAGTCCCGGCCCTTCCCCCTGCAACGGTCATGCTCACTCAGTTAACGGACGGGTCACTTGCCGTCCCTCTCCTGGGAAAGACCCTGTATTTCCGCCCGATCGGTGTGAAATTCACCGGCGGGCTCCGGGAGGATGCATTCTCCCGTGTCCAGAAAACCCTTGCAGACGTGCTTGCAGAGCCGGCTTTCACTCACCTGAAAGATCCGGTCAATGCAAAGTATTCCCGGTACCTCACGATGCCGGTCGGTCTCTTCCTCTCCCAGCTCAAGGAGCGGTTCGACCCGTTCTACCGCGAGTTCCTCAATCCCTACGGGGATGAGAAGTACGGGTCGTTCAGGGCCGAAGGATCCGGGGAGACGGAAAAAGCGGGCGTCCTGATCGTTGTCGTGAAACGGGGGCTCTACCAGGCAGCGGAGTCCTCCGGGCCTGTCGGTGCTGCTGTCAGCAACCATTTCGGGAGAGTCGGGGCGGATGACTGTCTGCTCACGGGCGATCCCGCCCGGTGCCGGATCAATGCCCTTCTCTGCAACAACCGGAAAGAAGCCGGGCTCTATTTCCACTCCACGGACCGGGAAGATGAGCGGCTCATGCTCCTGCATGCCATAGAAAATCTCCTGCACCCCGGAGAATCCTGAACCTCCGGAGTACCGGGCAAGCGCAGGATCAGAGAATTTTTCATATCTGATGAGAACATTATAGTTAACCAGTCCGGATATCGTGATACGGAGTTCACTGATGAAGTGCCCTCACTGCGGGATGAATATACGGGATGACACCACCGAATGTGGCTATTGCGGCGGTAAAGTCGGCCAACGCACAGAGAAAGCGTCAGCTGGTGCAGGCAAATTTACTCTGTCCCGTGGCGGTGCGGCGCAGAAAGAGGCAAAGCGCGCCCAACAATCTTCAGATGAACCCGATACCGATGGGGATGAAGAGGGAGGCGGTCTCTCTGCCATCCTCCAGCCCGGTGAGCAGGTACTCATCGGCTCACTCAATGTAGCCGTCAAGAAATTCTCCTTCCATGCGTACCTGACCAACCAGCGTATCTTCCTTATCGACACGATGGAGAAGAAACTCAAGGTCACGGCAAAAGATGTGGCGCGGGACACGATTGTGGGGAGCATCGTGGAGTTCTCCGAGAACTCCGATCCGGTTCTTGTCCTCTCCATCAAATCCGGTGATGACGAGACCAAGACCATGAAGCTGGTATTTGTCCAGAGCGGCACGGACCGGGCCAGCGAGATCGATGAGTGGATAGCCCTCCTCCAGGAAGCAGAGCCCCCGAAGAAATCTTCCCGGAAACCGGCACCGGAACCGGCTGAAGAACCTGAAGAAGAGGAACCGGAACCTGCACGCGTCCCGGAGAAACCCCGGCAGCGGCAGGAACTCCAGCCGGCAAGAAAACCGCTCAAAAAGGATCATGAGCGGCAGCCCCCGGTCAAACGCCTCATGCCGCAGTACAAGATTCAGGAGGAAGAACCTGAGCCGGAAGCGGAGCCCGGGCAGGAACCCGAACCGGAGATCAGGACTCCTCCGCGCCGGGCGCAGGTCCGCCAGGTTGTCACATCAACCTATGACCGGGAAACCCCCCCTGCGTATGAGACCGATCTGCCCCCGGTACGTAAACCGGAGGTGCAGTCTGCCATGCGGGTTGCCATGAAAGGTGCCGTTCGACAGACTTCCCCGTCGCAGCAGCCGATGAGAAATGCTGTTGTCGAATCCCCGAGGCGTCCCCTTCCAGAACCAGCACCCGAACCCGAGGCGGAATACGCCCCGCCCCGCCGCCCGGTGGTCCAGGAAAACACCCGGGAGGCATCCGTTCACGAGGATGCAGTGTCGGATTCGCCCCAGTTCTGCCATAACTGCGGGAAGAAACTGCCGCACTCTGCCAATTTCTGTCCCGGCTGCGGGACGAAACTGAGCATGAGCCGGACCCTTCCGCACTCCCGGACCAATCCCACGCTTTCCGGCCGGAAAGCAACGCGGACGGATCCCCCGGGACACGAGCACCGGCAGCTCCCGCAGGATGCCGATGACGATGAGTCCGTGGGAGAGACGCCCGTGCCGACACGGCCACCGGTCAAGAAGGCGCCAAAAGGCAGTGAGATGACCATCCTGCACAAATTCCTGCGAAGATAACGCAGGAGTCAGAATTTTTTTTAAATTTTTGCCGGCCTTCTCCGGAGATCGGGAATTGCATTGACGGTCATTCCCGTCCGCACTGATATCCTGTCATTCCCGAAGATTTCTTGCAGCGTCGGAATAATCGCGATAAAAATCACCTCTGGTAATAAAAATCGGGCCGGAATTGTATAATTGGAAATGGTTATATGAACTCCAATCCTTTGTACTAGTACGTAGTGTCACGAGGAAATCCATGAAGAGAAATATCCAGATAGAAGCTTTGGACCAGATTCCTTTGGAAAAACAGCGGAT
>JBAYMI010000219.1:0-4488 GCA_041663625.1 Methanoregula sp. | reverse complement strand
CTTGCACCACGAGACAATCTCCCGGGGTTTCATGGTGCAGAACTTTTGTTTTTCCGCGAGACGGGTCTCCAGCCTGCACCGGATGAATTCCGTAGTAATGATCGGCAGATCGAAATCCACATTATGGGCAACAATAGTCGTCGCCTTCTCCACATCGGCATTGAACTGCGGAAGCACCTTGTGCAGCGACACGCCAACAGATTTCGCCCGCTCGGTCGTGATCCCGTGAATCCGGGCAGCGTCCAGGGGAATGGTGAAGTCCGCCGGGTAAATGATGAAACTGTTCCGGTTCTGGCAGTTGCCTTCGGGATCGTAGAGCGACCAGGCCAGCTGGACGATCCGCGGCCATTTTTCTGTATCGCTTGTTGCCGAATATTTCGGGAGGCCGGTGGTCTCGGTGTCGATGAAGAGAAGCATCAGGTTTATTCCGGGGGGATAATATTTGGGATTGTCGGAAGGTACGGTTCTGGAATTATTTTTGTTCCGGGTTTTTCTCCCCTCATTGCATACCACGTGTTGACCGGGGATCACGGGGAGCATCGCTGCCAACGCGGGATCGTGATCCTCCCTGTCATTTGCTCTTCCCCGACCTTCACCCCCGGAAGTACTGCGGAACAGGCCCGGCCTGCAGGCACAACGCCCCTGAAAAATATCAGCCGGATATACTCTTCTGCGCACGCGGAGCATCACCGGCCCCGTCCCGGAAAGCGATGAACTGCTGTTGTCCGGCCTTGCAAAACCGATACAAAGCATAGCCTCGTCATCGGACAGTCCTGCTTCAAAAGAGAGTGATTTTTCCTGTTGACTGCACCTGCAACAACGATTGAATAGCGGCCGGGAGATCGCTTGCCGGGCGGTACAATGAACCGGGAGCCGTTTAACAAATGGTTCTGAACCTGCCGACCTATTTTTGAGAACAGGCCGGATCGATAACCAGGATCAGGCCGGTCTGCTCATGGTTCTCCCGCACCGATCAGGAGATCCTGCGCTCCCCGATCTGCTGGCGCCACATTGCATAATACAGGCCCTTCTGGTCAAGAAGACTCAGGTGAGATCCGGTCTCCACAATCTTTCCCGCCTCCATGACATAGATCACATCTGCGTGCAGTATCGTAGAGAGACGATGCGCGATCAGGAGAGAGATCTGGTCCCTGCTCGTGGAAATATCCCGGATGGTGTTCGTGATCTCCTCTTCCGTCAGCGAATCGAGCGCCGATGTCGCTTCATCAAAGATCAACAGGCGGGGATGACGCAGCAGGGCCCGGGCAATGGAGATGCGCTGCTTCTCCCCTCCGGATAACATCATGCCGCCTTCCCCGATCAGCGAGTCCAGGCCAAGACCGGAACGGCTCACTATCCAGTCACACGAAGCCTTATGCAGCGCATCCCTCAGTTGCCCGTCGGTCGCATCCGGCGATACGAACAGGAGATTCTCCCTGATCGTTCCCGAGAACAGCTGGGCGTCCTGCGTCACGATGCCTATCTGCCGGCGTAACGGGTTATACCGGATCAGTGCCGAGGGCTGGCCGTTGAAATAGATCTCGCCGCTGTCGGGCCGGTATAATCCCGCCAGGAGCTTCATGAGCGTTGACTTGCCGGCACCGGAAGGACCAACGAACGCGATCGTTTCGCCCGTTTTCACATGGAACGAGATCCCGTCGATGGCATTATACCGGGTTGTCTTGTGGCGGAAGACGACATCCTCAAACCGGATATCATCCAGTTCTTCGATCTCGATCGGGTTCTCCGGTCGTATCTCGATCGGCTTCTGCATCAGCAGGTCGAAATTATGCATGGATGCTTCGGCCTCGCGGTAATTGACGATGATGGTGCCAAGATCCTGCAGGGGGACAAAGATGATCGCGGTGATGGCCTGCATCGAGACCAGTTCCCCGGTCGTAAGAACGTTCCGGAAGATCAGCCAGAGGAGGATGAACAGGATCGACTGCTTCAGGATGGAGAGCGTTGTTCCCTGCAAAAACATCAGGAGGCGGATCCGTTTTGTCTTGATCATCTCCAGGTTGAAGATCTTCAGGTTCTGTTCCCGCAATCGCCGGATCTCGGGGAAGGTCAGGCCGAGGCTCTTCACGAGCTCGATGTTCCGGAGGGATTCGGTGATCACGCCAGCGATCTCGTTCGTCTCGCTGTTGATCTCCCGCTGCGTTGTCTTGATCTTTGTCGAGAGCAGCCAGGTGAGCGACCCGAGGACCAGGATGCCGATGACAAAGACCGGCACCAGCAGCCAGTTCTTGGTGATGGAATACACGAGGAGAAAACCAATGCCGACAAACGCGGAGAAGAGGACGTTGATGAATGCCGTGAAGAATGTCTGGGTATCCGCCTGCACTTTCTGCAATACCGATAATGTCTCGCCGCTCGTCTGCTCCTCGAATTCGTCGTAGGAAAGGCGGAGCGTCTGCTCCAGGCCGTCGTTGTATATCTGCATCCCGAACATCTGCACGGCAAGTCGGGAGAAATAATCCTGGAAGGTCTTTGCCACCCGGGCGAGCAGCGCAATAACAATGGCTACAGCCAGCCAGAAGAGTACACCGGTGACGAGTGCATGTTCTGAGAGGCTCCCGGGGTTCAGGGCATAATCATCGATGATCTTCCCGAAGATTATCGGATCGACCAGGTTCAGCGTCTGGCTGACTCCCGCTAAGACAAGAGCTACAATGATCAGCCACTTATGCGGTTTTAAGTACTTCCAGAGGATCATCATTTTTTTACATCGGCATTCCGGGTTTTACCCGGGTCTTCAATGACACCTGTACGGTGGTGTCCCGGAATGAACATTCTCGGGAATACCTGATGATGATTTCTGTCTTTGCGGGGCTATGCCTTAAAAGGACCGGTGCAAGGGGTGGCGGCGGACGACCCCCTGCTTCAGGTTCTCTGCGTTTAGATCTGCTGAACGTCCGGCGCCCTGGTGAACGGTGTATTCCAAAGCCTCCCGGACCGATTGTATCAATTTCATCTGCGTGAAAAATGGATTGCAAAAATCTGGTCCGGGATTTTTATTAAAAGGACTTACCGGCGCCGGATTACAAAGACCCTGCACCGGGAGCAGCAGCCCCGGCAATGAACGAGACCGGCTGCTCCTGTCCGGCCTGCGAGCTCATCACGAAGTACCACCTCCACAGCAGAAACTCCTGCTTCAGGTGTTAGTTTTTTTATTTTATTGAAAATTCGGCTCTGGAGAAAATTTTATTTACGGTACCGGAAAATTTTTTGAATAATTTTTCGTTCGGTTTAAAAAAATTCCGTTTTTTTCTGCGGATTTTCCTCCTCTATTGAAAACTTTTTTTGCAGAAATGATCGCCCCCCTCTCGCGCCACCAGTCCCCCGAGGGGGACAGGAAGCATTACGATGCCTCCTGAATATGTTGTCACCCCATCAATACCGGTGAATTATTCCGGTAATACTGAGGCATCGCAATGCGGGGGATGCCCACGCGGCGGGGGCAGAGCCGAAGGCGGAGCCCCCAAGAGCGTCACACTGTAAATCAAATGATTTCTCCAGAGCTAAAAAATCCGGAAAGTTTTCCGACACCCCGCATTTCAACAATTTTTCCGGAAAATTTTTCCGGAAATAACCGCAGTGACACCCTCACCAGGAGAGTATCCCCTCCCCCCGTCACCGTCGGAGAGACATCGTACCGACGGCAATCCGGCCCCTTGAAAGGCCCCGATCGCCAAAATAGCCATAAATCGGGGCGCATATAGTGCCCTCCGGAGCCTCATAGCAGCGTTTGGCGGGACTTTTTTTCCGGCCCGCACCGATTCCCTGTATGCACCGCTCCGGATGGAAAACTCACCCAGATCTTAAAAACGCCATTTCTGGCCTCTCTTGCTGAACGGGCAACGTATATCCCCCGGACGGGATCCGGGCGTTTTACAGGGTTTTCTAAAAATGCTTCTTTTGGCAAACCGGGCATTTTACGTGAAGATCGGGGTTTCATCCCCCCTTTTTCCTGACCCCCGATCCCGGGGGGGAGGGATGATTACAGGGAGTTTTCCGGGGATCCCGGGGGGTGTTCCGGTATCTGCGTACAGAATTTTCATTCATGAGTGCTGACCGTTTGGAAAAAAATTTAAAAAAATTTTCAGCCGGGCCGGAAATTTTTTAATTTTTTTTTGTTCTGGAGAAACGCACATGAACTCCCGGTTCGCACCCGAATCATGAAAATGGTGAGAATGTAATCCGGGGATGGCTCCCCGCCTCAGGGCCTCACATAGGCACGGTAGTGCAAGGTGTGTTTTCAAATTATGCAGAGGCACTGATCCGCCACAGGGGCGTACCCGAAAGGGGGCGGTATCGTTCATCATACGCGGGGGTAGGGGGGCATCAGCCACCCTCTTTGCAAAAGAGGATTTCCCATGAAAATTGAGAAATGAAATTCAATCTCACAACCCTAACCGGAAAATATCCTGGTTACGATCTCTGATAATGACCTCCGAGGCTTTTGACAATAATTCGATGAGTTTG
>JBAYMI010000218.1:0-4515 GCA_041663625.1 Methanoregula sp. | reverse complement strand
CAAGGAAGATGACGGCAGTGAGTGCGATGGTGATCTTCAGGGAAGTTCCGGATGGGCGGCTGTCAGATTCTTCGCTGGCAGGATGAGCGTGGTTGTGCATCGATAGGTAGTATTTTTTTAATAGTTAAAAAGCCGAAACGTTCCAGTACGGATAGGTAGTATTCATGAAGAAACCTGCACCTGGAGAGTCGAGCATCTGCTTCTGTCCTCTCACCGGCCTGCTCGATGTCGTGGCCAAGAAATGGGCGCTCCTGATCATCGCCATCCTCGGCAATGAGGGGGAGAAAGGCTTCAACGAGCTCAAGCGCGAACTGGGCTGCATAAGCCCCAAACCGCTCTCGGACACGCTGAAGAACCTTGAACGGATCGGCCTTGTGGACAAGCGGGTGCAGGACACTTCGCCTCCAACGGTACGGTACTCGCTGACCCCGGATGGCAGGGAGTTGCGGGAGCACCTGGTCCCCCTCCTTGTCTGGGTCTCGAAGCACGGGGGGCACGAGATGCCCGGCTGTCCGATCCACTTCGGGGGGAAGGAGAACGGAACATCAAAACGGAGGTAGCGGGAGCCCGCATGGATCTGACAGGGTCTTTTTAGCCCTCTCCCTGGCCAGGGTCTCACCTTTACGGGTGAGTACATAGAATGCGGATGCCCGGTTACCCGATGAATGGCTGTTACACGATACGCAACAGTGGCCGCATGAACAATCCTTTGGTACCCCGGATGGAGCTCCTGGACCCAAATTGTTCGTGTGCGAGTATATTCATGGTATTGTTTCCTGGCAGATCAGCGCTATGTGGTAATCCGGTTGCAGTCTGCCATACATTCTTCTCATGTTAGGTCGTGATCAATGCTGGCCGAAGAGGATGAGGATCGTGGGATTTATCCGAATAGCCGTGGCAATCCGGACCCGCCGTTCAGGAATATCCTTATTCGTGGTGTGAAACACTAATTAGTATCTGGAGGAGATGCCCGTGGAACTCGGCCTGTTCGCCAATATCCTGATCGTTTTTGCAATCGCTCTCCTTGTCGGGATGATCTTCAACCGGATCAAGGTCCCCCCGCTTGTCGCCTTCATCCTGACCGGTGCTATTGTCGGTCCCTACGGCCTCTCCGTCATCAAGGGACAGGAGCAGGTAGCAATCCTCGCGGAGCTCGGCATCATCCTCCTGCTCTTCACCATCGGCCTCGAGTTCTCTTTCAAGGATCTCTGGAAGATCCGGTCCATCGCAATTGTTGGCGGCGCACTCCAGGTCCTCTTCTCGTTTGCATTCTTCTGTGGTCTTGCCATTGTCATGGGGCTCCCGATGAACCTGGCGATCCTGATGGGTTTCCTCTTCTCCCTCTCCAGTACCGCCATCGTTCTCAAGCTCCTCCACCAGCGGGGAGAGATCGACTCCCCTCATGGCAGCATTGCGCTGGGTATCCTCATCTTCCAGGATCTCGTGGCAATTCCCATGATCATGGCGATCCCGTTCCTGGCAAGCCTTCCCCGGGTGGATGCACCGCCCTTTCTCACCATGGACGGCCTCATCACGCTCGTTATCGAAGACCTCTGCATCGTGCTCATCCTTATTGTCCTGGCAAAATGGGTCATCCCCCGCGTCATGCACGAGATCGCCCGGACACGGAACCAGGAACTCTTTCTTCTCGTTGTCATCCTGACATGTTTCGGCGTTGCATGGATGGTCTCGCTCACCGGCATGTCCCTTGCAATCGGCGCACTGCTCGCAGGGCTGATAATCTCCGGCTCGGAGTACAGCCACCAGGCAACAAGCCTCGTTATCCCGTTCCGCGATATCTTCACGAGCTTCTTCTTCATCTCCGTGGGGATGCTCGTAGACGTCCGGTTCCTGATGGCCAATCTCTGGATTGTCATCTTCCTGATAGTCATTGCCATTGTCGCAAAGGCCCTGCTCGCCACTGCTGCCCCGCTTGCCCTCGGGTATCCCATCAGGACTGCCGTCATGTCTGGGCTCGCCCTTGCGCAGGTGGGCGAGTTTTCGTTCATCATTGCCCAGAGCGGCTTTTCTGTCGGCCTCCTCCCCGGAGAGATCTACCAGATGTTCCTCATTGTTGCCCTGATGACCATGGCCGTCACACCGTTTGTCCTCGGCATCGGCCACCCGCTCGCCGGGTGGCTCTGCAGCGTCCCCGCTCTTGCCTGCATGGCGCGGGGTACCCGCGCCAATGACGAGAGTGGAAAGGCCCTGCAAAAGACCGATCATCTGGTTATCATCGGGTACGGTGTTACCGGCAGGAACCTTGCCCGCACCGCCTCCAGCTCCGCTATTGCCTCCTCGATCATCGAGCTCAATCCCGATCTCGTCCTGGCTGCCCGGAACGATGGCGAGTCGGTGGTATTCGGCGATGCAACCTCTGACGGGGTGCTTATCCATGCAGGGATCCCCCAGGCCCGGATTGCCGTTGTCGCAATCAATGACCCGGTGGCAACCCGGAAGATCGTCGGACTCTGCCGCCGGCTCAACCCGGCACTCTCCATTATTGTGCGTACGCGGTATGTCAGCGAGGTCGAGGATTTGCGCGACATCGGAGCAAACGAGGTGATTGCCGAGGAGTTTGAGACTTCGGTCGAGATATTCACGGTCGTGCTGCACAAGTATTTCGTTCCACGGGACCAGATCGAGACCTTCATCAGCGATATCCGGGCTGACGGGTACCAGATGCTCCGCAGCAGGAGTGCACCCAAAGGAACGCTCCCTGACCTCGTGCGACACATCCCCGGCATCACCGTGGCATCGCTCACGGTTGGACCAGGTTCGCCACTTGATGGTATTACCCTTGGGGGGTACAACCTGCGGAAACGAACCGGCATGCTCATTCTCGCCCTGCGGAGAGGGGAGGATATGATAACCGGCATGGGCGGCGAGACCCGCCTGCTCGCGGGGGATATTGCCATCATCTATGCAACCCCGGAAGATCTTGCAAAGGGTGCATCTCTCTTCACATCTCCCCGCTCGTGATCATCGCATCCTGGTTGTCCCGTTCTCCGGCGTCGTGGGAATTGTATTTTATCGCGCTTATTTTCCCCCGTGAATTTCCTAATCGTAACTATTAATGGAGGATGAAACCAACATGATCACTCAATGCTCAAAGTACATCGGGATATTTGTGGATACTGCGGATGCTGCGTATCGGTCTGTACAGAGGGGGCCCTCGAACTGATCGACGCGTACCTTTCCGTTGAAGAGAACTGCACCAGCTGTGGTGTCTGCGCAAAGGTCTGCCCCCTCGGGGCTCTGGAGGTTGTGCATGAAAAGCAAGTATGACGTCCTCATCATTGGTGGCGGGCCTGCCGGTGCACTCGCAGCAAAGACGGCAGTCGAGAAAGGTCTCTCTGCGTGTATCGTAGAGAAGCGCCCGGCGATCGGTGCCCCGGTCCGCTGTGCGGAAGGTATCGGCAAGGAAGCCCTCGCTGAGTTTATCGCCGCCGATCCGCGCTGGATCTCTGCCGAGATGACCGGTGCAACGGTCGTTGCCCCGGATGGCTTCAAGATGCAACTTGCATCGAAGATGGCCGGCAGCAAGGTGGGTTACATCCTCGACCGCAAGTTCTTCGACCGTGAGCTGGTCTGGAAAGCGGCAGAGGCGGGTGCGGATGTTGCCGTGAAGTCCCGGGCAGCAGCTCCTATCATGGAGAACGGCGTTGTCAAGGGCGCCAAGATCGACTATTGCGGCAAGGTCACGAATGTCAGGGCTGAAGTCGTGATCGCCGCTGACGGTGTTGAGTCCAAGTTCTCGAAATGGTGCGGGATCGATACGACCGTCCCCGTCCGCGAGATCATGAGCTCGGTCCAGTACGTGATGACCAATATCGATATCGACCAGTTCTCCACGGTTTTCTACCTCGGGAATGAAGTGGCACCGGAAGGTTACCTCTGGGTCTTCCCCAAAGGAAAGAGGACGGCCAATGTCGGGATCGGCATCTCCGGTAAGAAGAGCGGGGAGGGGCACCGGGCAAAGGATTACCTTGACCGGTTCGTGAAGAAGACCTTCCCCCACGGCCGGACCATCGAGTACATTCCCGGCGGTGTCTCGGTCTGCCGCCCGCTCGAATGCACGGTTGCAGACGGGCTCCTGATAGCCGGTGACGCAGCCCGTGTTGTGGATCCCCTCACGGGTGGCGGCATTTACAATGCCATGTTCACCGGCAAACTTGCGGCACAGACTGCCGCTGACTGTATCGGGAAGGGCGATGTCTCGAAGAACGCGCTCATGGCTTACGATAAGGCATGGCGTGCATCCAAGATGGGCAAGGGAATCGAGCGCAATTACCACATCAAGGAATACCTGATAAATCAGCCCGATACCAAACTCAACGAGATCATCCACTCGGTCTCAAAGATCGATCTCACAGAATTTTCCACTCTCATCCTGGTAAAAGAGATTATCCGGGTAAACCCGAAACTGATGCTGGACCTGGGCGCCCTTGCGGCCTCACTCCGTTGATTTTTTCAGTTGTTTGTTGAGGAGGCGCAGGCAGTCGTCCTCGGCTT